>CAKVHZ010000006.1 GCA_934754445.1 uncultured Clostridia bacterium
ACATTTGCCTTGGCAAGGCAACGCTCTACCACTGAGCCACTCCCGCATATCAATTAAGACTTTTTTATTATAGACTAAAAAATATTATTTGTCAACAGTTTTTTTACATTTTTTATATTTTTTTCTTATTAATTTTATATGACTTTTTTAATAAATTTGCTATTTGTTTGACTAAGTTTTACTATTTTGTTATTATATTCATATACGAAAGGAGGAGAAAGAATATGAAACTAAAAGGTTCTAAAACTGAACAGAATTTATTAACCGCTTTTGCAGGAGAAAGTCAAGCAAGAAACAAATATACATATTTTGCTAGTGTTGCAAAAAAAGAAGGCTATGAGCAAATTGCGGAAATATTTTTAAAAACAAGTGAGAATGAAAAAGAGCATGCTAAACTTTGGTTTAAAGCTTTGGGAGAATTGGGTAACACCGCAGAAAATTTAGCAAAAGCTGCTGAAGGCGAAAACTATGAGTGGACTGATATGTATGATAGGTTCGCAGAAGATGCTGAAAAAGAAGGTTTTGAAGAACTTGCAAAACAATTTAGGGGAGTTGCTTTAATAGAAAAAGCGCATGAAGACAGGTTTAAAGCACTTCTTAAAAATGTTGAAATGCAAAAGGTTTTTGAAAAAAGCGAAATGACTATGTGGGAGTGTCGTAATTGCGGACATTTGGTAATGGGGTCTATTGCTCCAGAAATTTGCCCTGTTTGTAAACATCCACAATCTTATTTTGAAGTTAGAAAAGAAAATTATTAGTTTATTTTAAGGAGACCTTATGACAAAATTAAGAAAAGGTTTAACTATATCTAGTATAGTTTCGTTAGTTTTAACAGTTGGAATGCTAATTGGAGCAATTTTTGGATTGCAGGTATTTGAAGGCACATTATTTAAATTTTTATTAACATTTGCAATCTTTTGTGCTGGTTCTACATTATATTTAAATGCAGTAGACATTTATTCTAAACGAAAAATTTTGTCTATTGTAGATATGGCAATGTTGGGCATACTTATTGTTTTAGGTCTTATTATAGTTTGGGCTGCCATTGAATTGTTTTCAACATTTGGTAGAATTACAGCAATACTATCTTTAGCAACTATATTATTTAATATAATTATAGCAAACTATTTAAAGTTAGGTAAATCACAAAAAGTTTTACAAATTATCACTTATAGTTTAATAATTGTATTAGATATATTATTAACGATAGTAATTTGTGGTGTAAAATTATTTGATTATAATTGGTTTTGGCAAGTTTTTGCTGTATTATGTTTAGTAACATTTATACTATTAGTAACCTTATCTATTTTATCTAAAAAAGAAAAACCAGAGCAGGTAATTAATGTTACTCATAGCGTAAAAGATGGTTATATTGAAGTTGAAAAAACTGTTTATGATGCACTAATCGCTAAAGTAGAAAAACTAGAAAACGAATTAGAAAAATTAAAAAGTGAAAATAAAAATAGTAGTGAAAATGAATAACAATTAATAAATAAAAATGCCAAATGGCATTTTTTTTATTTTCTAAGTGGGGTAAAAATATTGAAATATCCATCAAATTTGTCTTTTAATAAATTTTCTATAGTTTTTACTCCACTAATAGCATTTAAAATTCCGTTTGCACCGCAACTTATAAAATGAATTAATCCGTCATCATTTCTGCCTATTAGCCCCATATTATTTTCAGTTGAACCAAATGCTCCACAAAATTTATATTCTATTTTTATTTTGTCTTTAAATTCGGGGAATAATTCTTTTAAAAAATTTAGTAATTTTTCATATTTTTTTTGTGATTTTTTTTCATCAATAGTATCTTTAATTTTTTCATCTTCGCCACCTAAAATTATTCTTTCATCAGGTAGTTTTCTTAAATAATGATAGGGTAACAAACAGTCTTGAATTAAAGTGTTATTTTCAATGCTTATTTCCGGAAGGGGATTTGTAACAATAGAAAATGAAATAAATCGAGTGCATAAATTTGAATTTATAAAGTTAAAATTAAAACCTGTTGCAATAATTACTTCTTTGCAATTTATTATTTCACCATATTTACATACACAAATATAACCATTTGAGCATTTTTGAATATCTACAATTTCGGTATTTTCAAAAATATCATTTTGATTTTGCGAATTTTCTATCATCATTTTAGTAAATAAATAAGGGTCGAGTTCAGCACCGCCATTTTCACAATATATACCATAATTAAAATCAAAATTAAAAAAGTTGTTTTCTTTAGTTAAAAAAATCGAGTTATAACCATGTTTTTTTCTAAATAAAAATTCTTCTTCTAATAAATTCTTATCTTTCTCTTTTCTTGAAAAAATTAAAGTCGGTCGTTTTTTGTAATGACAGTTGTTTCCATAAAGACTAATTAAACTATCTAACTCTTCTATAGATTTTAAACCTAAATTATAGCAATCTATAATTTCATCTTCATTTAGCATTGGTTTTAAATCACTTGCAAAATCATCTAGTTGATATTCAAGAAGTGCGGTTGCAAGACTAGTTAAATTGCTACCTAATCTACTTTTTTCAACAAGAGCAACATTATAGTTTTTGCTTAAATAATAATTCAAAATTGCTCCGTTAATTCCACCGCCAATTATCAAAATATCGCAACTTAAGTTTTTATTTAAGTAATTATATTGTTTTATTTTATCATTGATTTTATAAAAATATCTATCGCCATTAATAAATTCCATATAAAAATATTTTACAAATTAAGTAAAAATAACCAATAAAAAAACCTTTTGGAAAGGTTTTTTAACATTTTTAGTTTTTAATTAATCAATAATATTACAAAAGTTTATTAACAAATAATTTTTTTGTTATTTTATTAATTCGGGAGTATCTTGATTAATTGTTTCTTTAAGAAATTCCTTAGAATTTATCTTTTTATATTTTTTATCTAAAGTTTTCCCATTATAATTATAAACAATTTTTTCAAGTTCAACTACATTATATATACTATTAAAAATTCCTAATATAAAAACATTTTCGTTAAATTTTATATTAAAATCTCTTACATGATATTCCCAAAGTTCTCCTCTAGAAATATTAAGTATTTTTTTGCCACTTGCAGTATAGACTGTTATTTCTTTAGAATAATTTATAATATCTTCAATAGGTAAAAGATTTATTAGCGAACCATTTACTTTTTTATAAGGAGACCCAGAACAATAAGCATCAAGTTTTTCATTAGGCCAAGTTGCGTCTTTATATTCTATTATTAATTTTGTATCGCCATTAATTTCTAGGATTTGGGTTCCTGAGTAAAGTTCATCACGACAAATAAATTCTATACCTTGATGTTCAGTTTTAGTTACAATTTTCTTTAATTCTGAGTTGTATATATAAATTGGTTCTGGATATAAATCAGTTTGTTCATTTTGAATAAATTTTAGTTTTGACATTTTTGTTTACTCCTTTTTCTAATAAGTATATCGCATTTGGCAAGACATTTCAAGCCCCAATATTAAAAATTTTAGGTAAAGTATTATATAATAAAAAATCGTTGAACTCTTGAGTTTACAAAATTCAGCGACTTTTTTAATATTTAAAATAAATTTTTACTTGGTAGTCCCAACGAGATTCGAACTCGTGTTGCCGGCGTGAGAGGCCAGTGTCCTAACCACTAGACGATGAGACCAAAATTAAACAAAATTATTATACACAAATTTTTTTAATATTGCAATAGTTTTGAAAACTTTATTTTTTTTGTTATAATTAAATAAATGCAAAGATTAATTAATTTTAGGGCATTTTTGTTTATTTTTATAGGTGCTATTGTTGGCACTTTATTTGCATATCAAATTTTTCAAAAAAATACTCTAGTTTTAATTATTTCTAGTGTAATTATTTTTGGACTATTAATATTTTTGCTTTTAACTAGTTATATTAACAAAATAAAAAAATTTCAATTTTTAAATAAGTTTTTAATTTGTTTGCTTATTGGTTTTTTTGTTTTTTTGTGTTTAGGTTACATAAACATTTATTCTTTTAATAATAATTTAGAAGATATAAAATCTGCACAAGTTTCGGCAAGAGTTTGTTATAAAAGTGAAAGGTCAGGGTCGTATTACTTAATTTTAGAAGATGCTCAAATTGAAAATATTGAAACAAATAAAATAACAAAATTAAATGGTAAAATATCACTTTTAATTTATAGTGATGATTTCTCTAATAGTTTTGCTATAGGCGATAAAATTGATTTTACGGGAACGCTTGTTGCCTCTAACTTGATTAAAAAAGGGAAGTTTAATAGTTATTTATATAAAAACAATATTAAATATTTTTCTTACATAAATAAAGATGATTATAGTTTAACAAATGGCAATATGCACATAGATGAAAAAGTTAGAGAAAGAGTTAAAACTTTATTGTTTGAAAATTTAAGTTATAACAATGCTTCTATTGCTTATGCTAGTATTTTTGGTGATAAAACCATGCTTGACCAGAAAATTATGGATGGTTTTTCTAATTCTGGAACGGCTCATTTGTTATGTGTATCAGGTTTACATGTGGGATTTATAATTACACTACTTTACTTTTTCTTTAATTTACTAAAATTAAAAAAGAAATACATTTTTATAATTTTAAGTGTTCTATTATTATTTTATTGCTATTTATGTGGATTTTCTTCAAGCGTTGTTCGAGCAAGTATTATGAGTTTAGTGTTAGCAGGCAGTGCTTGTTTAGGAGATTGTAGATATGATAATTTAAATAGTTTGGGTTTTGCTGGCGTAATAATTTTAGCATTTAGTCCATTCATGATTTTCGATGTTGGGTTTAAACTAAGCTTTGCAAGTTGTTTTGGTATTTTTTTATTAATGCCATTTTTTGAAAAACTTTTTAAAAAGATAAATTTTTATAATAAATTTACTTCACTTTTGTGCTTAACATTGAGTGCTCAAATAGGAACTTTTCCTATAATATTACATAACTTTGAAAGTTTGAGTTTTTTAAGTGTAATGGCTAACATTATTGTTGTTCCATTATTTAGTATTATTTTTATGATTTTAATAATTTTCATTTTAATAAATTTAATTTTACCTTTTGGCTTTTTGTTTAAAATTATTGAAGTCGGTTTAAATTTAATCGCATTATTAACTAAAAGTTTTGGTAGTGTATCAACTACAATTTATTATGACAATGGATATGAAATTTTTATAAATATTGCATTTTATTTAATATTAATTTTTGCTAGTGGGCTGGTAAACATAAAAAATAAAACAAAGATTTTAAATATGATAATATGTGTAATTATCATAAGTTTTTCGGTGTTTTTAGGTTTTATCCCTAAAAATTATAACTTTGCAAGCATAATTAATACATCAAATGACGACTTTACCATAATAACTAATAGTTATAATGAAAAGGTTTTAGTTATAATTGATAAATGTGATATAAATGATTATTCGGATATAAAAAAAGATTTGATGCATTATAAAATCTTTAACTTAAATGCGATTATTGTTGGCTATTATAATAGTAATTCGCAAGAATGTATTACAAAAATTTGTAATGATTATGCGGTTGAAAAGTTATATGTTTATACTTTAACAGATTTAGATGAAAAATATTTATTTGATAATTTAAAACGAACTCAAATTATAAAAACAGAAAACGAATATCAAAGTTTAAATAACTATACTTTTAAAATATTAGGTAATATAAAAAGTGTTGAACTAAATTTACTTGAAAACGATAGAGTGTTTAACTTATTTATAACAGGTAATGTTACAAAAGCGGTTTTTGCTTATATTACAACAAACGAAGTTACGGCAGATTATTTTAAGGCTAAATATATAAATAGTAAGTATTTATCTTGCGTTAATAATTTTGACAAAATAATTAGCAAAAATAAAATATATGAACAAAATTGTTTTAGTCTTTCACAAATAAATGATATATTAAAATTAGGAGAAAAAATAAAGTATGGAATTTAAAGATTTAAAAAAAAGTTTAACAGAAGAAGTAAAAAGTTTTTACATATTAAGTTGCGGAAAAGATAGCGAAGATTTATTTTTAAAAGCAAGTGCATTAAATAATATTAAAAATAAGGTTTTAACAAGTTTTATAGACTTAAACTTAAATGTTTTTACAAATGAAACTTTAAATTCGACTGCCTTAAAAAAATGTTTAGACACATTTCCTTTTATGAATGATAAAAGATTAGTTTTAATTAAAGAAAGTGAAGGTTTTAAAGATGAAAAAATAGTAGATGTTTTATTGGAATTTTCAAGGATAGAAAACTCTTCAACTGTAGTTGTAATTGATGCTTGTGAAAAAAGTTTTTATGAAAAATTATTTAAAGAAGAAGGTGTAACTGTTGTTAATTGTGCTAGACTTGATAGAAATATAATAGAATCTTTTATTATTAAAACTTGCAGTCAAAAAAATGTTGTGATTGAAAAACCAGCAATAGAAAAATTGATTGATTTCACAGATGGATATATGAACAATATTGAAATTGAATTAAATAAACTTATTAATTTAAAATTAGATGAAAAAGTGATAACTAGTTTAGATGTGGAACAAAATTGCACAAAAAGTGATGAATATCAAATTTATGAATTAACAAATAGTTTGTTTAACAAAAAGGCGGAAAGAGCTCTTTATATTGTTGATGATATTATAAAAAACAAAAAAAATGTCGGTGGAATTTTAACGTTGATTTATAGTCAAATTCGTAGATTATTTTATGCTAAAATAACAAAAGCATCAACTCAAGAACTTGCCAAACTTTTAGATATAAAAGAATTTGCTGTTAAAAAATTAATAGAGTCGTGTCAAAATGTTTCGGCAAAAAAGTTGAAAGAACTCTTGATTTTATGTGAAGAAACCGATTACAATATAAAAAGTGGTAATTTAGATTTAATTAGTGGAATTTATAACTTAGTTTTTAATGTTTTAGTATAGGAGTTTTATGAATATATTTTCAATTAGCGATTTGCATTTAAGCATAAATAGTAATAAACCTATGGACATATTTGGACCAGTTTGGGATGATAATTTTAGTAAAATAAAACAAGATTGGCAAAGTAAGGTGAGTAATGATGATATTGTTCTGCTTGCAGGCGATTTAAGTTGGGCAATGAAACTAGAAGATGCATTAGAAGATATAAAATTATTAGATGAATTAAATGGTAAAAAAATTATATTAAAAGGTAATCACGACTTTTGGTGGCAAAGCATAACAGCACTAAGAAATGCTCTTCCTAAAGATTTTTTTGCTATTCAAAATGATGCACTAAAAATAGAAAATTTTGTTTTTTGTGGGACTCGTGGCTGGAATATTCCAGAAGGGAAATATGATACCCCAGAAAATCAAAAAATTTATAATAGAGAAGTTGAAAGGCTTAAACTATCTTTACAAAGTATGCAAAGGTTAAAACAGATTGGAGATACAGTTATTTGTTTAATGCATTATCCACCATTTAATGCAAAGTTAGAAGATACCGAATTTACAAAATTATTAGAAGAATACAATGTAGATTTTGTTGTTTTTGGACATATCCATGGCAATAAATATGGTTACAAATCTAGAACTATTAAAAATAATATTACTTATTTTTTAACTTCCTGTGATTTAACAGATAATAAATTATTAAAAATCGTATAATTTTTTTAAAAACTATATACAAATTTAATTTTTTTTGTTATAATTGTAAAAAATATATTACAAAGGGAAAATTTATGGGCATTGTTCAAGGAATTTTAGAAGCAATAAGTAAAGGTTTATTCAAAATAATGCAAGGCTTAATTTGGATTTGCGATTTTTGTTTAAAACTATTTAGAAAACTTGTTGGTTTAGATGAATATTATTATGATAGAGTTAAAACAGAGGGCGATATTGTGGAAATGTTACTTCAAACCGATATTGTCCGAAATATTTTTATTTCGTTATTGGTTTTAGGTGTAATTTTATTGTTTATGACAACTTTTCTTGCAATTTGGAAAAATATAGAAAAAGATAGTCCTTCTAAAACAATTAATATATCTTTAAGGGCATTATTTAATTTTATTGCTGTTCCTGTAATATGCTTGGTAGGAATTTTTGTAGGCAATGCACTTTTAAGGGCAATTGATGGGGCAACTGGTCAAAAAGGCGAAGCAGGTATTTCTGGAACGATTTATAGTTCAATGTATTCAAATGCTTTAAGAGGGCAACATAGATTTTCTGGTAGAAATAACGCAATTATTCAAGCCAATTTAAAAACTTATGTTGTTGATGTTAAAGGTAATATTATCGCAGGCAAAAACAATCCCGATACTGATGCAGGAGAATCACTTGTTTCTGGAATTTACACTTTATTTGTAGATGGTAATGGCGAAATTAATACTAATGACATTCTTAAAGCTTTTGAACAAAATAAAAAAATTGATAAGTCTTATAGATTTTTCAGTGCAGAAGGTTATGATTTGAATGTCGATGGACTAAATGCTCAAATTATAGAAGGAACTTTAACATTTAGTTATGATAACAATGATATGTTAGATGTTTTCTTTGATTATACAAGAATGAACTTTTTGATAACTGGGTTAATACTTGTAATTTTAACCAAAGCAATGCTAAGTATGACATTTGCTTTAGTTAAAAGGTTATTTTATATTGTAATTTTATTTATAGCATCACCACCGATTGTTGCTATGGCACCAATTAATGATAAAGCATTAGGTGGCTGGCGCGGATTAATGGTTAATAATATTACAACTGGTTACGTTACAATTGCACTATACAACATATTTATGTCTATATTCCCGATATTTAGAAAAATCACATTATTTACTCCTGGTTCACTTGGAATAGAGAACTATGTGGTAAGTTTATTAATTGTGTGTGTAGGTTTGTTAACTATTGATGAATTGTCAAAAGCATTGGCAAAAGCACTTGGTCTTGGAGATTTACAACCTGATAGTGACTTTGGTGGTTGGAAGAAAGCCTTTGGACTTGCTGGTAAAGCGGTTGGAACACCTGTTAAAGTTCCTGCCGCAATTTGGGGTAAAGGTTCGCAGTATTTTAAAATTTTTAGTTATATGGGCGGTGGTAAACAAGGGTTACAAGCGGCTGCAACACAATTGAAAGCAGATGCCTCTACAGCGGCTAAAAGAGTTGCATCTATTGGACCAGTAGGAAGTTTTGTTGAAGGCTTTAATAAGAATTCTGGAATAAAACAATATAGAGATGACATTAAAAAACTAAATGCCGAAAAAGGCGTAAAAGATGTTAAAGCATCTTATAAGAAAACCAAAAAAGATTTAAATTCGGATTTCATGGAAGCGCAAAGAAATTTAGGCATTATTGGTGGTGGCGGTGTTAAAGATAAAGGCAATCAAGGTATAATAAAAGGATTTTATAACAGTGATAGTAGATACAAAGGTTATAAAGATAGTTTAAAAACTATTAATGAACTAAGCGGTATTGAAGCAGATAAAATGACCGTGGAACAAAAAGATAGTTTGCGTCAGGCAAAAGCAAATTTAGATGCTTTATCTAAAGAAAAGACAATGATGGCGGGAAAAGAAACCACATTACTTAAAAAATTTGATGCTCAAAATAACTATGAAACTACTTATGAAAAATATAAGGCACTAAAACAAGCAAGTGTTACCGACCTTGTAAACGAAAAGAACAATGTAGATATGGGCGAAAAGAGAAACGCACGAGCTAAAAATGCTAAAAACATTATTGCTGAAAATGATGCTAAACAAAATGTAATGGGTCAAAAATTTGTTGGAAGTAGTGAAGTTTCTAAAAAAGTTGACCAAAAACTTGAAGCTGTTGAAAAAGCTCAACAAGATGCCCTAAAGGCACAAAAGGAAGAAGAAGATAGAGCGAGAAAAGAAAAATTTGATAAGGAAGAAAAAGAAAAACGAGATAAAAAGTTACAAAGTGCTTTAGAAGAAAGTATAAAAACTTCTAAACAAGTAGCTAATGAAATTAAAAATATTAACAAAAGATTAGACGATATGGATAAATAATTAAAACGACTAAGTTAGGCTTAGTCGTTTTTTTGTTTTTAATTTGTTAATAAATTATTTCATTTGTTTGTAAAAATTTGTTATTTAGTATAAAATATAATTAAGGAGAAAACAACATGATACATAATATACCTAAAAAGACTAAAGTTAAAGTTGAACTTGCCTATGGTTTAAGTGTAGTAGACTTGATATTGATGATTATTTTGGCAGCAGGATTAATTTTACTTATAGTTTCGAACATACCATATAAACTAATATTATCTTTTAGTTATGCATCACTTGCTGTAATGCTATTTGTTCCAGTAACCGATGGTGTAAGATTATATTATTCAATAATTTTATTGTTTAAGTTTATGGCATACAGCAAAAAGTATACGGTAACTAGTGATAAAGGCACAAAAAATATTCGAGAGATTATTCCTTATGAAAGAATATATCAAGAAAAATTTGTAGATTTTGGCGGATATTACGCTGAAGTTATAGAAATAAAACCAGTAGAATTTTTTATGCTAGAAGAAAACAAACAAGATGTTTTGATAAGAAATTTTGCAAATGTTTTATCTCGTGCTAATCCAGACCAAGAAATGAATTTAATTAAGGTTCAAAAACCTATTGTTTTTGATAGATATATTGAAAACGATGAGAGAAAATTTGAAACATTAAATATTCAAAGAGACAAAGGCGAAATAACTAATGAAGAAGCCGATGCAAGATTTGAGATTTTCCAATCTCGTATTAATTTAATGACTACTATTAATGATGGACATGCTTATATTGGAGATTATTTTTATCTTGTAGTTTATGATAAAAATATAAATTCTTTAAACGATGTAGTAGAAGGTATGCAAATGCAATTAACTAATGCTGCTATTCCCATGGGTGCTAGAATTTTGCAAAACAAAGAATTAGCAACATTTTTAAAAGCAAATTACACTTCGGAGATTGATATTAAAGAAGCAGATAATTTAACTCAAGATGGTTTAGTTCAGTGGAGTTATCCTAAAAAAATAACCTTTAAAGCAAACAATACGGTTATTAATGATAAACCAATGAGAATATTTAATATAACAGACTATCCACTTCAAGTTGGTAATGCCTGGGGATATGGCTTATTTGGTATTCCAGGTGCAAGAGTAAGTATGAAAATTACTCCTATAGAACGTTACGATGCTGAAAAAATGCTAGATAAAGCAATTATGGAAATGGAAACAAAACTTTCTTATTCTGCTAGGGAAAGTAAAAGAATTGAGAATCAAACACACTTAGAAACATTAAGAAATTTATTAATAGATATTAAAAATAGCAATGAAAACTTATTTAATTGTAACTTATTTATAACCGTTGAAGATTCAAGGAAAAAAGAAGTTCGTTCGCTATTAAAACAACAAGGTTTTAAATTTTCAGAAATGTTTGGTCGTCAAGTTGATGCCTTTGTTTCTTCAAATTTATCTAGAGTAGATAACATTAAGCAAGGTAAACGTGGAATTAACACGACTTCACTTGCTGCCATTTTCCCATTTGTCAGCGGTGCAGTAATGGATGATGATGGCTTCTATTTAGGATACAACGAACAATACGGAAATATTTTTGTAGACTTCTTCCGTAGAGATAGTGAGCGTGTAAACTCTAACATGATGATTATAGGTAAATCAGGTGGTGGGAAATCGTTTGCCGCTAAAACATTACTTGCCAATATGGCTGCCGATAATAGTAAAATATTTATTTTAGACCCAGAAAAAGAATATGACTTCTTAACCGAAAGATTACATGGACAAGTTATCGATGTGGGTTCAGGCTTGCAAGGAAGAATTAATCCTTTCCATATAACCCCTTCATTAAAAGAAGATGACGAAGAAGAAAACAAAAATTCTAAAAAAGGTGAGTATAAAACTCAAACTTTAGATAAACAAAATGACTATAACGCACATTTGCAATTCCTAGAACAATTCTTCCGTGTTATATTTGCCGGTATGGATAGCGACTCTTTTGAAAAAGTAAACAGTTTAGTTATAGAAATGTATAAGAAAAAAGGGATAACAGGGAATACAGATTTAGATAAATTAACCCCTGATGATTTCCCAATTTTCGACGATTTGTATAGTTTGGTTGAAGAAAAATTAAAAGCAGAAAAAGATGAATACTTACAATCTATTTATAAAAAGATTGAAATTTATGTTCAAAAATTTGCTACAGGCGGAAGAAATGCAAATATTTGGAATGGTCCAACAACCTTAGAAACAAAAGAAAACTTTGTTGTATTTGCTTTTCGTAGTTTGCTTGCAAACCGTAATATGAGTTTAGCAAATGCACAGATGTTGCTAGTTGTTAGATATTTGAACAACGAAATTATAAGAAACAAAGAATTTAACAAACTTCATAATTATGGTGAAAATGACCCTGATAGAAGAAAAATTATTGTTGTTGTCGATGAAGCACATACATTTATTGATGATAAATATCCAATAGCATTAGACTTCATGGAATTACTAGCAAAAAGAATAAGAAAATACGATGGTATGCAAATAATTATTACACAAAACATTAAAGACTTCGTAGGTAGTCCAGAAATTGCAAAACAATCAACAGCAATCATTAATGCCAGCCAATATTCTATGATATTCGGTTTGGCTGCAAACGATATGAACGACTTAGTAGAACTTTATCGTAATGCTGGTGGTATTAACGATGATGAAAAGAATGCAATCGCAACAGCAACCCGTGGTGAAGCATTCTTAATTACCAGTCCTACTTCAAGAACAAGAGTTCATATAGAAGCATTAGATGAAATTAGAATGATGTTCGATGAAAAATTCTATGCTAAAAAGAAATTTTAATTTATTAAAATAAATTTAAACTTACCTATTGAAATTTGAAAAAAGTTATGTTATACTATTTAAAAAAGTGAGGGAAATAATGAAAAATAATAATTTTAGTTCAAAGAAAATTGATGATATTGATTATATTTCAGTTGATGATAGAGCGGATAATCAATATAGTATTTTTTCGACTTTAAACTTTTTAAATAGGAATACAGACTTATATAAATTAACAAGAAACACTGTTTCTACAATTATTAAATTAACTAATTCTCCAGATGTTGTTAAAGATTTGATTGAAAAAACAAATTCAACTTCTTATGACAATTTAGTAGAAAAAGTAAAAAAATCTTTTGTAAAACCTGATGATAACATATTAGTTAATAATTTGGCTAAAGATGTAAAAACCTTTATAGTTCTTGCAAAAAAACGAAAATTAACTCTAGAAAAAATTACAAATTATGAAAAAGGTGTAACAAAATCTCCATTACTAAATTATGAAAATTCTACAAGTAATTTAGTTAAAAATGTAACTTATGTTTATGGCGCAAATAGATATTTTATCGACAATAAAAAAGTTAAAATTGGTCAAATGTTGCCACTTAAAACCGATTTTGAAACTAAAAAAGAAGGCATTGAAAAATTAGACGAAATAACAAAATATGTTAAAGATGTTTATAAATATGATGTTCAAACGGCTAATGAAAATATAGGTAAAGTTAAAAAGAATACATTATATGTCCCAAGTTATTCTAGCAGAATGGATAATGTTGTAGGTGTTTTATATAATGTTTCTAAAAATTTAGTTGGTAGCAAAAATTTAGAAATTAAAGATGCACAACAAATTGTTGATAAAACTGAACCTAATGTATTTTTAAATTCAAAAACAATGAAGAATAATCTTCGTAAACAAATTTTTAAAGAACATAAAGAAGAAATTTTAGATGTCGTTAACACTTTAACTACTATATTTATGTCAAGATTTGTTTTTGATAGTAAATATTTTTCTAACATAGAAAGAGATTTAAGTGAACAAGCATGTGTAAAAATGCAAAATCTAGTTATTTTAAACAATGAAGATTATTGGATTAACGAATTAATACAAGATAGATTAAAATTGAATTGTGCTCAAATATTAGCATCTAACAAAATCGAAAACGTAAAACAATTAGTTGAAACTTATAATAAAAACGGAACTAAAATTGTAAATCCAGAAAACATTGTAACATTAGATGATTTAATCTTTTCTTTACAATATAATGAAAATACTGAAATTAAAAATTTAGACCTTTCAAATGCTACCGCTGGGCTTTCTAAAAACGTTAAAGCAAATGTAAAAAACAGAGAAAATGGGAAAGTAAAAAACCCTGATGAAGAAATTGAAACTACTACACCTAAAAAAGTTCGACCGATTAAAGAAAATGAAAAACCTAATGCTTATTTAAAAGCAATAAGGGAATCTGACCAATATAAAAAATATTTAGAAAAATATCAAGAATTATTAAAACTTACTAAAACTCCAAAAGCAAAAAGACAAGAAGATACATCTGATTTAATAAAAGACCTTTTGGATAAATTAGATACAGTAAAAGAAAATACTGATAACAATATTTTGCATCTAGAAAGTTTAACCCAAGATGGTAAATTACTAGAAGATAATGAAACTTCAAAAAAAGAAGTTGAAGAAATTAAACGCGATAGTAAACATAATTTAGATGTATTAAATTTTGTTGCAAATAATGATGATTTACCAGACGAAATAACTGATAGAATTGCCGATGAAACAGCGAGAAATGATACTGTTATTTCAAAATGCTATGAATTATTAAACGAAGAAACTTTTGAAGATGGTGATGAAGAATTACCAAAAGAAAAATATACAAGTCCTGAAATTGTAAAAATTAAACCTGAATTAAAAGATGAAGGTATTCACTTTGTAGATGACAAAAATAATATCTATGATGATGAATTTATACAGGCTCTTACAAATGCTAAATTACATTTCGTTTATTATAAAAATGAAGATGGCGAGTTAATTCAAGATGAAAATATTTTAATTGATGATGACGGCTATGTAAAATTAGAAACTGAAATAGATGATGAAAACAGTGAAGATTACGGAAAAATTGAAGTCACTGATGTTGTAGATTCTATTTATAATGAACCGATTGTTCCAGTTTTTGATATTGATGAGAATGGAAGATATATTGTAGATAAATTCTATTCAAGAGCAGGAGATTTAGTAGATAAATTTGGTAATGTAATTGAAAAAGAAATCGAAAAAGAACCAGAACCAGTTTATTCTGAAATTGTAAAAATTAAACCTGAATTAAAAGATGAAGGTATTCACTTTGTAGATGACAAAAATAATATTTATGATGATGAATATATACAGGCTCTTACAAATGCTAAATTACATTTCGTTTATTATAAAAATGAAAATGGCGAGTTAATTCAAGATAAAGATATTTTAATTGACGATTATGGTTATGTAAAAATAAAAACTGAAATATCCGATATTTTCAGCGAACATTATGGGGAATTTGAATTTACTGATGTTGTAGACTCTGTTTATAAAGAACCAATTGTTCCAGTTGCTCATTTTGATGAAAATGGAAGATATATTGTAGATAAATTCTATTCAAGAGCAGGAGATTTAGTTGATAAATTTGGTAATGTAATTGAAAAAGAAATTAAAAAAGAACCAGAACCAGTATATTCAGAAACTGATGATGGACAATTATCTTTTATTGATGGTGTAAAACAACTAGGTCAAAACGAGATGGAAAAAATTACTGAAGAAAATATTATTGATGAAAATCAAATTAACATTGATGAATATCTAGATTCAATGAATAAACAAACATTTACAACTCAAAGATATGTAAAAACAACATTAAAAAATGATGAAGAAAAACTAAAAAAACAATTTAGAAAATATTACTCTAATATTATTAACGGAACTACTACAAAACAAGGTTTAGTTGAATCTGTTTTAAATTATAGAATAATAGAAAAGAAAACTACTAGAAAGAATAATTCTAGTAATGATGTTGAAAGACTTGATGACAAAGATTTCAAAAAGGCTAATGTCATTCGAGATAATGTCATTGAAGATATTGTTGAAATGCTATCTAATAATGCTGTAAAATATGTAAAAGATAATTACAATGAATTAGATGATAAATCAACAGTAGAAAAAATCGGAGCAAAATCTGTTGGAGACACTTTAGAATATCCAAAAGATAAAAACTTTGATAGAAAAAAACTTAAAAAAGTTCTTGCTGTCATGATTACAAACGAAGCGAATAAAGAGTTAAAAGACTTAAATGTTGAATTATATACTGGTAAAAGAACTTTTAAAGAAATAAATGGTATTATTACAAAAAGTGCCAATATAGATGATGGTGAGGAAAAATAGGAGAGTTAAATATGCAAGAATTATCACAAGATGCCGCATTAGTTATAGGCGATTTAATGGTTTATTTAGACAAACATGATGCTGATAAAACAACCAAAAAACTTTTAGAAGTTTGCAAAAATTTCGTCAAAAAATGCGAAGTGGAAGTAAAAAATGGGGAATATAGCGACATGGATAGTGCGTTATTTGCTGCTAAAGAAGCAGAAAAATATGTTGAAGATGCGGAAAAACATAGAATGACTTATCAAATGATTTATGATAAAGTTCATGAATATTATTCATCAAATACCTTTGAAAGAGTTAGATAGTTAATTAAAAGAGAGTAAATGATACTCTCTTTTTTTATTGATATTTTTTATTAAATTATCTATTGCAATCTAAAATTTATCTAAGTAAACTAAAATTAAACTAATTAAAATTTAATAATAGATAAAACTTATAATTAATAAAACGATTTTTATTTATTGCTAAATAATTTTATTCTATTTTCAACTTCTTTTTGCATCGTGTTCATTCCACTAGTCAAATAATCTCTTAAATTAAAATTACTACTATTTTGCAGGTTTTGTCTTACCCCTGTAGTAAAAGCAATTCGTAAATCTGTGTCTACATTAATTTTACATATTCCGTTTTTAATTGCATCTTTAATGTTGTTGTCGCTAACACCTTTAGCATCTAATAATTTTCCACCAACATTTTCAAAGTTTTTAACAAGTTCTGTGCTAACCGAACTAGCACCATGCAATACTAAAGGGAAATGATTTGTTAAAGTATCAATTTTTATTAATCTTGCTATATCTAATTTGCTTTCACCTTTAAATTTATATGCACCATGGCTTGTTCCAATAGAAATTGCTAAACTACTAATTCCAGTTTTATTAATAAAATCTAGGGCAACATTTGGGTCAGTAAAAATGCTATCAATTGAACTAATATTATCTTCAACACCTTGAATTTTTCCAAGTTCAGCTTCTACGCTAACATCAAAATTCTTAGCATACTCTACTACTTTTTTGCTTAATGTTATATTTTCTTCTAGTGGCAAACTACTTGCATCTATCATAACTGAATTATATCCGTTATCAATACAAAGTTTGCAAATTTCAAAAGATTTTCCATGGTCTAAGTGCAAACTAAATTCTAAATCCAAATCTTCCACTTCATTTTTAACCATGCTTACAATATTTTTGATTCCCATATATTTTATAGCACTTTCGCTAGTGGCGAGTATACAGCCCATATTTTGGCTTTTACAAGCATTTACAATGGCTTTTAATTGTTCTAAGGTTGTAAAATTAAATGCGCCTACGGCTCTTTTTCCCTTTTTTGCTTTTTTTAAAATTATTTCACTTTTAACTAACATTTTTGCTCCTAAAGTTTATTATATTGATTTTAAATAATTATATCACATGTTTTATTAAAATAAAAATTTATCAAAACAATTTATAACTTTTGTTTATATTTCAAATTTTTAGAAATAATATTTTAAGTATTTGGAAATTTTTGTTGATTAGTTTATAATAAAAATAAATTAGTTAAAAGGGGGATAAGTGAATAGAGTAGAATTTCTAGCAAAAAACTTAATAAATTATTCGGTTAGATTACAAAAAGGTGAAAAATTATTAATTGAAGGTAACGATTTATGTAAAGATTTAGTTATTGAGTTAATTAAACAGGCTTACAAGGTTGGCGGTTATCCATTTGTTAATTTTAGTGATACTATAATTAAAAAAGAATTATTAAAAAACACTAGTAAAGAGCATATAGAATTGATGACAAAGTATATGCTACCAGTTATGCAAGATATGGATGCATATATTGGCATAAGTGCAACAAATAATAAGTATGAATTAAATAATGTTAAAATAGAAAATAAAAATTTATATTCTAAATATTATTCAAAACCAGTTCATACTGATGCAAGAGTAAAAACTACTAAGTGGTGTATTTTAAATTATCCTACTAAGGGCTATGCTCAAGAAGCAAACATGAGTTTAGAAGAATTTGAAGATTTTTATTTTAATGTATGTAATTTAGATTATTCTAAAATGAATAAAGCTATGGATAGTTTAAAAAATTTAATGGAAAAAACCGACAGAGTTAGAATTATTGCAAAGGATACCGATTTATCATTTTCAATTAAAAACATACCTGCAATTAAATGTGCAGGAGAGATGAATATACCAGATGGAGAAGTTTATACAGCACCTGTTAAAGATAGTGTTAATGGTTATATTCATTATAATACTCCTACAATGTATAACGGAGTTAGATTTAATAATGTTAAACTTTATTTTGAAAATGGAAAAATTATAAAATGCTCGGCAGATGAACATCAAAAAGAATTAGAAGATATTTTTAATATTGATGATGGTGCAAGATTTGTTGGAGAGTTTGCAATAGGTGTAAATCCTTACATTACTAAACCTATGCTAGATATTTTATTTGATGAAAAGATTACAGGTTCAATTCACTTTACACCCGGTGCTAGTTATGATGACGCATTTAATGGTAATAAAAGTGCTGTTCATTGGGATTTAGTTTTAATTCAAAGAGAAGACTATGGTGGTGGCGAAATTTATTTTGACGATAAATTAATTAGAAAAAATGGTATATTCGTTATAGATGAACTTAAATGCTTAAATCCAGAAAATTTAAAATAATAAGGAGAAATTATGAAAAAAGTAAAAGTTGGAATTAATGGTTTTGGAAGAATTGGAAGATTAATGCTAAGGGCAAGTTTAGAGGAAAAAGAACATGAAAATGTTGAAATTGTAGCAGTAAACGACCCATTTTTAGATATAGAATATGCTTGCTATTTATATAATTACGACACTATACATGGTAAAAGCCAAGATATAGCAAGAGTTGAAAACGGCAAAATAAAAATAAAAGATAGAGAAATATCTTTTATAAGCGAACTTAACCCAGAAAATATTGGTTGGGATAAGTATGGAGCAGAAGTTATAGCCGAAGCAACAGGCAAATTTACTGCTTTAGAAGATGCTAAAAAACATATTACTGGGGGAGCAAAAAAAGTTGTAATAACTGCTCCTGGCAAAAAAGGTGTGCCTATGTTCGTTATGGGTGTTAATGAAAACACTTATAAAGGCGAAGAAATTATTTCTAACGCAAGTTGCACAACAAACTGCTTAGCTCCATTAGCAAAAGTTATTAACGATAATTTTAAAATTGTTGAAGGTTTAATGAGCACTGTTCACTCAGTTACTGCAACTCAACTTACTGTAGATGGTTCATCTAAAAAAGATTGGAGAGGTGGTAGAGCCGCTAGTTATAATATAATTCCATCTTCAACTGGGGCAGCAAAAGCCGTAGGTCAAGTTATTCCAGAACTAGACGGAAAACTAACAGGTATGAGTTTTAGAGTTCCTACAATAGATGTTTCAGTTGTAGATTTAACTGTTAGATTAGAAAAACCAGCGACTTACGAAGAAATTTGTAATGTTATTAAAAATGCTAGCGAAAATGAAATGAGGGGCATTTTAGACTACACCGATAAACCTGTTGTTTCATCAGATTTTATTCATGATAAACACACTTGTATATTTGATAGCAAAGCAGGAATTATGCTAAATTCTAACTTTGTAAAATTAGTTGCATGGTATGATAATGAATGGGGTTATTCAAATAAAACTTTAGATTTAATTTCTCATATTGGTAACAAATAGTTTGACATAAAATATTAAAAATTTCAATGGTTTTGTATTGACAAGTTATATTTTTCAGTTTATAATAATATGCTAAAAACATGCAAATGAAAATTTGCATATAATATATTTATTTGCAGGAGGCGATATTATGAACATAAATGAAAAAATTTTAGAAGATGATGAATTACCAAGAATTCAATTATCAGATGTTGAAAAAGAATGTCTTGAAGATATTGATATTTCTAATTATGAAAAATAAAAAAGAAGGCTATATTATAAGTCTTCTTTTTTTGTCATTAAAGTTTATTTAAAACACTTTGAATTGCGTTTACGCATTCTTCAAATTTAATTTTATCTTCTATATTTAAGTTTAAATCTAAAACTTTTTCTATGCCATTTTTGCCAAGAACTGCAGGTTCTCCAATATAAACGCCATATTCTTTGTTGTAACTAGAAACTGTAAATATTTTGTGACTATCATCTAAAATTGCGTTTGTTAATTTTGCTAAACAAATACCTATTCCGTAACTAGTGTTACCTTTTTTATTTATAATATCATAAGCAGAATTCCTTACATCGTAAGTTATTTTACTCATATCATTTTCAGTAAGCCATTTATTTGCTTTATCTAGTCCTATTTGCATATTGTCAAAAGGTATAAACTCACTATCGCCATGTTCGCCAATAACATAACCATGTATGCTTTTTGGACTTATTCCTGTAATATTGCTTACTAAATATCTAAGTCTTGCACTATCAAGCAATGTTCCACTTCCAATAACTTTATTTTTATCAAATCCGCTTAACTTTTGTGTAATATTTGTCATTACATCTAGTGGGTTAGTTGCAATTAAATAAATACCATTAAAGTTTGTTTTGTTAATTTCAGAAATAATGCTTTTAAATACTTCGTAATTCTTTTTAACTAAATCAACTCTCGTTTCGCCAACTTCTTGATTTCTACCAGCACAAATACAAACGATATCAGCATTTTGACAATCTTTATAAGTGCCAGCATAAATATCAATTTTGCTTGGTGCAATACTTTCAGAGTGCATTAAATCTAAGGCTTCGCCTTCGCACTTATCTCTATTAATATCAACTAGCACAAGTTCGCTTACTCTAGTTTTTTGATTAACTAAACTAAAAGCATAACTCATCCCGACATTTCCACAACCTATTAAAACTACTTTACTCATATTTCATCTCCTAATAATATTGTAACTAAAATCTATAAAAAAATAAAGGAAATACAATAATTTTTTAAATTATTAAAAAAATTGATTAAAAATTATAAATATTTTAAAAAACAAAATATTAATTCACAACAAAATAAAGCAAATGTTTTATTTTTTTCTATTGACTAAAAGACTTTAATTTTGCTATAATTAATCTAGGAGAAAATTTATGATTCAAGCAGTAGATGTTACATTAATAGTAGGCAATAAAAAGTTATTTCAAGATGTTAATTTAAAATTCACTAAAGGTAATTGTTATGGCATAATTGGAGCAAATGGGGCTGGTAAAAGCACTTTTTTAAAGTTACTTAGCGGAGAAATTGAAACAACTAAAGGCGAAATTATTTTAGATAAAAACGAAAGAATGAGTGTTTTACAACAAAACCAAAATGCATTTAACGATAAAACTGTAAAAGAAACAGTTATGTTAGGGCATAAAAGATTAGTTGAAATAATGAAAGAAAAAGACGAACTTTATGCTAAAGAGAATTTCACCGATGAAGACGGGATAAAAGCAGGCGAATTAGAACAAGAATTTTTAGACTTAAACGGCTGGGAAGCAGAAGGCGAAGCAGAAACCTTACTTGATAATATTGGTGTTGATAGAAAATATTTTGATGAATTAATGGGTAACTTAGATAGTAAAATTAAAATTAAAGTTTTGCTTGCTCAAGCATTATTCTTTAATCCTGATGTTTTAATACTAGATGAACCAACTAACAACCTAGATGCAAAAACTATAAACTGGTTAGAAGATTATTTAATAGATTATCCTAACACAATTATTACAGTATCACATAACCGTCATTTTTTGAATAAAGTTTGCACACATATTTGCGATGTAGATTATGGCAAGATTACTATGTTTGTTGGTAACTATGATTTTTGGTATGAATCAAGTCAATTAATTTTGCGTCAACAAAAAGAAGCAAATAAAAAAGCTGAAGCGAGAGCAAAAGAACTTCAAGAATTTATTGCTCGTTTTAGTGCTAATGCAAGTAAAAGCAAGCAAGCAACATCTAGGAAAAAAGAACTTGAAAAATTAACTATTGAAGATATTAAACCTAGTAGTAGAAGATATCCATACATTGATTTTAAATTTGAAAGAGAAATAGGAAATGAAGTTTTAAGCGTAGAAAAACTTACTAAAAAAGGTATGTTTGAAAACCTTAGTTTTACAATTTTAAAAGGCGAAAAAGTTGCGTTTTTCAGCGAACAAAGCACAACGATTTCGGCATTATTTGATATTTTAACTGGTAAAGATACAGACTTTACAGGAACGGTTAAATGGGGTAAAACTATAACATATTCTTATCTTCCTAAAAATTACGATGACTTGTTTAATAACGATTTAATGCTTACAGACTGGCTAGCACAATTTAGCAAAGAAAAAGATATAACATATTTAAGAAGTTGGCTAGGTAGAATGTTATTTTCTGGAGAAGAAGCAATTAAACAAGCAAAAGTTTTAAGTGGTGGCGAAAAAGTAAGATGTATGTTTAGTAAAATGATGTTAGAAGGTGGTAATGTTTTATTAATGGACGAACCAATCGCACACTTAGATTTAGAGAGTATTCAATCTTTAAATAATGGCATGAAAAACTTTAAAGGTTGTATATTATTTACTACTTCCGACCAAGAAATTTTAAGCACAGTTGCAAATAGAATTATAGTTATTAATAACAATAAAAAAGAATTTGACAAACAAATTTCTTATGATGAATACATTTCTAAAAATTAGGAGTTAGTATGGTAATAAATAAAATTGTGTTAGGAAAACTCCAAACTAACTGCTATTTTATTGAAAGTAACGGCGAAGTTGTTATCATAGACCCAGCAAATGAATTTGTAAAAATACATGAATTTATTAAGGAACATAATTTTAAAGTTAAGGCTATTTTAGTTACACATGGCCATTTTGACCATGTAGGTGCTGTTAAAAGATTACAAAAATTAAACATTCCAGTTTATATGAGTGAATTTGATAGTAATATTATAGAAAACACTCCGGGTTATTATTTTTTAGAAAGAACTAAGAGTTTTAGAGCTGATTATTTTGTTAAAAATGGTGATGAATTAAATTTAATTGGTTTAAAAATAAAAGTTTTAGAAACTCCGGGGCATACTAAAGGTAGCGTAAGTTATAAACTTGATAATTATTTGTTTAGTGGAGATTTAATTTTTGCTGGCGGAAATTATGGAAGAATAGATTTATATTCTGGAAATTTACAAGATTTAAGATACTCGCTAAAAGATCTCTTATTTAAGTTAGATGATGATGTTGTAATACTCGCTGGTCATGGCACTGAAACAAATGTAAAAACCGAAAAAGAACTTTTTATAGATTTTTAGAATCTATAAACTTTTCATTGTTTAATAATATTAAATATTCATCAAACTTATGCTTTCTAATTGGCATAGGTTTATGACTTTTAAAATACAAAACTAAAGCAGGCGATATGCCATTATAATCATCTACTATAGTGTAGTAAATAAGGTCGCCACTAGATATTAATTTTTTTGCTTTTGCATGATAATTAAAATACATAAATATAGTTTATGTAAAAAGGATAAAAATATATGGATTTTAAAGATTTTAAATTAAAAGATAGTTTGCAAGGCACTTTAATAACAAAGGGCTTTTTAACACCAACCAAAATTCAAGAACAATTTATACCACAAGCATTAAATGGTAAAGATATATTAGCAAAAAGCGAAACAGGCAGTGGTAAAACCTTAGCGTATACTCTATCTATTTTAAATAATATAACAAATGATGGTGTTGGGGCTTTAATTGTAGCACCAACAAAAGAATTAGTTTTACAAATTAAAGAAGTAATTAAAGAATTTACGAAACACTTAAACCTAAATGTTGTATCAATTACTGGCGGTAGTGATTTTACTCGTCAACGACTAAATTTAAAAACAGCAAACATAGTTGTTGGAACAACTGGTAGACTACTTGACCATTTAGAGCGTAGAACATTAAAACTTCATAAACTAAAATTTTTAGTTTTAGATGAAGCAGATATTATGCTTGATATGGGGTTTATTGATGATATAGATAAAATAGAAAAAGCATGTCCTAGAACTAAACAAATTTTTATGCTTAGTGCTACTTTTAACGATAAAGTAAAAGATTTAGCGAAAAAATATTTAAAAAATCCAGAAATTTTAGAGATGACAAAAGATAATAAAATTGTAGAAAATATAGAACAATGTTATATTTTGTGTTTGAAAAAAGGGAAGTTTGAAACTTTACTTAAATTTGTAAAACCACTTTATAAAGAAAAAACTATTATATTTTGTAACACTAAAAAAATGGCTGAAGAAATTTATAAAAAGTTAAAAATTAATGAAATAAAAAGTGAATTTATTAATGGCGATTTAAGTTTTACGGAAAGAAAAAAAGTTATAAACAATTTTAAAAGTTTTAATAATAATTTGTTAATAGCAACCGATGTGGCAAGTAGGGGACTAGATATAGATAATGTTGAATATGTAATTAACTATGATATACCAGAAAATTTTGATAGTTATATTCATAGAATTGGAAGAACAGCAAGGGCAGGAAAAAGTGGGTTAAGTTTATCTTTAATTAACACTCAAAAACAATTAGATTTTTTTAAAGAAAATTTAAAAGGTTATAAATTGACTGAACTAAAAGTAAAAAAAGATGATAGAACAAATCAAACTGTTTTTGTTAAAACAAACACTCAAAATTTTGACTTTGACAAAGAAATTAATTTCAAAAAAAATAAACAAAATAAAGAAAATAAAACGGCAAAAGATAATGGTAAAAATTACACAAAAAAATTAAATGATAAACAATCTTTTAAAAAAGAAAAAAACAAAAAATTAGATAATAAACATAGTTTTAATAAAAATAAAAAATTTGATAAAAATGATAAATTTAAAAGTAAAAAAACGAGAGTAAAAAGGGGCAAATAAATGCTTCTTTTTTATAGATAATTTATACCATAAAAAATAATAGTGTTTTAAAATAACTTATCAAAAATAATGAATTTTAATAGAAAAATCGCTTATTTTTATTAAAAACTATTGCTTTTTAAATATAATCTTATTAAATTAACATATTTTCATAAATAATTTCAATTAATATAAATCTTGGATTTTAATAGGTTTTTGTTTATTAATTATTACTTTCAAATTATTAAATCTTATTATTTATTTGACAAAATTTTCTATAATTTTTATAATAAATAATATTTAGTATAAAATAATAATATCTAAATTTGTTGAGGGGTTATGGCTAATAAAAAAAAGAAGAAAAAAATTAGTAAAAAAACAGTAAAAAACATTTTTAAATTAATAGGAATAGGGGTGGCATCGGTTTTTGCTTTAATGGCATTAAGCGTTGGCATTTTTGCTCTTTGTGGCGGGTTTAGAGAAAAAGTTGTATCTTTACAAGGTATGAATTTTGATAGAACCGCCTATGTTTTAGTTGGGGCAAGTGATAAAGACGGAAATGTTATTGATAATTCAGTAACAATAAAACCAACTAATGAAGATGCAACAAAACTAGATGTTATTTTGTCGGCAGATGACAATAATAGTGTTGAGTTTGAAAAAGATGAAAATGGTCGTAATGTTGGCAAGGTAGGAACTCCACTTAAAATAAAAATAATTCAAGAAAGTGATGTAAAAGGAAATTATAATCGAAGTGGAGAATTTGTTTTAACCGCAATTCAAGAAGAAGATTTGATTTATGCTAGCACTAATATTTTTGTTGAAAGCCCTGTTAAAAGTTTTGTTTTATCTGCATCAAATGTAGATACTAACAAAATTTATCCAGGAACAACTTTTACAGTATCTGCTAAAAATCTTTTCCCTACAAACAGTTTAGCAAAACCTACAAAACAAATTTTCTATGATGTTTATGGCGCAAATTATTTTACTAAACAAGTTTTATATTTTTCTTCTAACGAAAGTGTAGCCCATGTTGATATGCTAACTGGTGAAGTTAGTGTTTTAGCAGTAGGAGATTTTACTATCTTTGCTTATATGGCAACTACATACGAAAACAATGCTAAAATTATGCCTAGAGAAAGTTATGAATCTGATGTTGAATATTTCGCAGAACTAGACAAGTTAGCAATTAAACAAGAGATTGTAAATTTAAAATCTAAATCTATTGAAGTTGCGGGAATTAGTGCAACAACAAATAGTTTTAATTTAATTGTTAATAGAGATTATAGTTATTCAACGAGTGGAACATATGAAGGAACAACTACTCCTATTGATTTAGATATATCTTTAATTCCACCTACAAGTAGTAATTACACAGCAAATCAGTTAAAATATAAATTAGAAGATGTCCAAATTTTTGAAGGATATAAATCTGGTAGCGATTTCTTTATTTCAAAAAATCAAACTTATACTCCTAACAAAATTGAATCTACATATTTAGATATAGAAAAAAGTTCAAACCCACTATACTGGAAAGTCACTCCAAGATATTATACAAATGATAGATATTTAATTATAAGAATTGCAAAAACTCCTATAACAACTGATATTACAGACAACATAAAAGCCGAAAATGTTGAAGGTGATGAATACATTTATTATGCTTATGTTAAAATTAATGTTGAAATAATAGAAAACCAAACTTTAAAACTAAGTGTTGATAACTTACTTGCCACTTACGATTCTTCTAATCCTATGGCAGAATACGATTTAAAAGCAAATGGCGAACTTTTGAATTTGTATAATTACATTTCAGAAATTACTCCAACAAATGCAACTTATAAAAAAGTCAGGTTCTTTGTAGAGAATAAAGAAAATTGTCCATTAGTTTTAGATGGTGAAACCAATTTAATTCAATTATACGATGCTGATGGTAATATTGATAGTAATGGACAATATATTAAAGCGACAAAATCTGGTAGTGTAAAAATTTATGCAAGCATTTATAGCGAAGATAGAAATGGTATATTTAAAGATGAATTAATTAAAAGTAAAAGTTTAACTTTAATTATTTCTAGTGAAGTTAATTTAACAGATTTCGCTTTAAAGAAAGGGGAAGAGCCTGCCACAGAAATTAAAGATGTTGAGATTAATAAAGGCGAAGAAGTTGTATTAAGTTTTAAAGTTACAAATTCCGATGGTTTTAAAGATGCTTACGATTTAGATTTATTTAATATTAAGTCTGATATTGAAAATATTGTAACTAATATGATTATACTACCAAGTAATGATAACGGAAATATATGTTCGGTTACAATTACTGGTGTAAATGTAGGCTCAACTCAAATATCTATAGTATTTAATGGTAAGGTTTATGAGAGTTTTAAAATTGATGTAAAGTCTAATGCGGTTAAATCTTTAAAGATTTTAGAAAATACCACAGTAGTTGATGAATTAGTATTTACTGTTCCCGAATTATTGCCAAAACAACTATTTATTAGTATAGATGGCGGTAGTTCAAATAGCAAGGTTTCACTTCAAACTATTAATGCAGACAACGAAAAAGTTGAAATAACATTAACTGATACTTTTCCACAACAAATAACAGTTACCCCTAAAAAATTATGTGATAATATTTCTTTCTATGTTTATATTGTTGAAAATGGTGTTCAAGTAAAATCACAAGTAGTTACTATTAAAATTAAAATGCCAGATGATTTTGAAGTAACTGCTAAGAGAAACAATACTATATATATCAATACTACTATATATGAACAAGTTATAGCAGATACGGAGTTTGTAGTTCTTGCAAAAGATAATAGTTTTTTAAGCATTAAAGGTTTATCTAATTTGTATTTTACTTTAGTCAGTGATATGTTAGTAGATACAGAAACTCCGCTTTACGATGACACTACAAAAAAATTTTATAATGTTAATGAAAATACAAAATGTAAAATAACTTTAAAAACAAAAAATGATGTAGATTTTTGGAATGAAGAAGATTATTTAGAATTTTATTTTAATATAATTCCTAAATATTCAATTAAATCAATTTCAAAAGATGTTGAAGCGGGACAAGTTTATAGTATAAACGAATTAAAATCTTTAATTAACTTATATGAAAACACTTATTCTACTAGTGTCCCTACTAATGCATATAAAGGAAAAATTACTCAAAGTTTACTATCAAGTGACATAAAGGTTTTTGAAGATGAAGATAAATTAAATGAAATCACTGAAGATTATTTAGTTTCTGTTAGTTCATTTGCAAATTCTAAAATAACTTTATATGCTGTAGTTTCTTATAACAATGGCGAAGAAACAATTACAAAAGATGGTGTAATTATATTAAATGTTTCTTCTAACTTAAATATTGTTAGTGATGCTGTATTAAATAATGGCGAAGTAGTAACATTAACAAACTTATTTAAAGTATCAAAAAATAATGTGGTTTTAACTGATGATGCTACAATTTCTAAAGTAGAGTTAACACAAGAAAGTTTTGTTAAATTATTTAATGAAGGCTTTAAATTTTATGATAGCACCGATAATGAAATAATAAATAGTGAAAATGCAAATCTGGTTGCTAAAATTAAAGTTCCACAAGAATTTAATAAATATAGTTTAGAAAATTTAAAAGCAAACATTACTGCTTTAGTAAATGGAGAAGAAACAGTTAAAGAAAATCATGAATTTAACTTATCTTTTAAATTAACAACCTTAGAATTATCTAATATTACTAAAATATACTTAGATAAAAGTTCAGATGTGACTAAAAATTTAAGAGAAGAAGTTACTGGTTTACAAGAGAGCGCAAAAACTAATTTAATAAATAGTTTTGTAATAACTGCAAAAGAAAGTGTTGAAGAAGGCGAAATAAGAAATGTTTTATCTTCTGTAGATGTTGTTTTAGATATTACAAACAATAAAATTATATTTAAATTAAATGAATGTGTAATTTTAGTTGATTATGAACTTGTAGAAAATTTTGCCACACCTAAAACTTTAGTAAATAGCATAGTTGCTAAATCATATACAATAAATGATTTATTAGAAAGTGATTATACAGATATTGTAATTTATAAAGTTACAAATAGTTCGGGAGATGATGTAACTAACACTGATGCAATTATTGAAAATAACGGAACAAGTGTATACTTCAAAAATGCTGGAACATATAATATAATATTCAAAATTTTAGGTAGAGAAAAACAAATAATTAGCAACTTAAATGTTAGCGATATTACAGTTTATTTAAATGATTTTAACAACATTTATTCAAATGTAAATTTTGATATATTTGAAGATGATGATTGGACTAAAATTATAAATAATGATTTAAAATATGACATTGAAATATTAAAAGAAGACGGCGAAACAAAACTAGAAGACGGGATTATTAATATAAGTTATAATTCTGTAACAAAACGTTCAATTTTACAAGTTTTAAACTACATGGGCGGGGCTCAAAAAGTTATTGTAAGGGTTAAATTATATTCATCAAATTCTGTTGGAATTGTTAGAGAAAAACAAGTAGATTTACAAAAATTATATATTTCTACTCGTTTCACAGAACTTAATGGCGATAGACAAATTTTATTAAATAAATTTACTTACAACTTACTAGATTATTTTAATGTTGAAGGCGCATATACAAATTTATTCTATAATTTATCTACAGAAGGTAGTGATGTAAGTTATTTAAACGCAGACAGATTAAATAATTTTATGGTAAATGTTATAGATGAAGATTTAAATATAACTTTAAAATTAAAAGAAAATGGAGTAGAAAAAATTGTAAAAGTTATAGGCTTCTATGTTGAAGATTTAACATTAAACGTAGATTCTGTAAGTGAAATTGAAGATAAACAAACATATTTTGTAGGTCAAATTTTATCAAAACAAGATTTATTACAATTTGTAAAAATTAAAAATAAAATCAATGCAAATATTGAAAAATATAATGATAAAATAATATTTAAAGATATGTCTGATGCTGAAATTACTGAATTTATTTTAACAAGTGATTTAGCAACAAATAATAAATTAACTGTTTATTTTGGTGCTCAAAGTAAAGAATTATCAATCCCAGCAAATTTAGTAGTATGGACAAATTATAATGGCGATACATTAGTAAATCCAAATTATGATGTTTATCCAGACACTAAAATTACCGAATATGTAAAAGCAAAAGTTGGTTCAAACGAATTAACTATCAACTTTAAACCAGTAGAAAGCAATATAAGTAAATTTGAAAACGGAATTTATACAATAAAATCTAATGATAATAGTTATTTAGGAACAATAAACAGCAAAACAGGTGAGATAATTATTGACGTTCCAACATTAGCAACTACAAAATCATTTACTATTATAAGTTTTGTAGAAGGTGCTAGCGATATTGATTCTTGCAAAAAACAAATAGAATTTAATGTTTTACCTTTAACTAAAAATATTTCAAATCCTACAATGAATGTATATATTGGGGATAACGAAACTGAATTTAGTGATAATAACTACTTCTTACAAGGAACAAATCATTTAACAAATATAGATTATGTTGTAACTAATATAAATTCTTCAGTAGAACAAGATACTTATAGCCATAGAATTAATAGTTTAACTAATAGTGACGATATATTAAAAAATGGTAAAACTGTTGCAAGTATTATTGTTAAAAGTGGTTCTCGTAAAGTATTTAAATGCACAAGTAATTTAGATGCTATGGAAATAACACTTCGTGGTTATTTAAAATTAACAGGCACAGGCGGATATAAATTAGAAAGTTTAAATAATAACTATATTGAAATTAAAGTTAATGCCTTAAAAATAAATGTTAATTTAAATTATTCTAATATTATTACAGCAGATAATGTTACTTATTATGTTCTTGAATCTACTAATGATAGAGATTTTAAAATAGATATTTCAGCAAAACAAGATGATACAGTTTTAGAGTTTAATAATATAGAAATCAATACGAGTGTAATTCCTTTTGTCGCTGATGTAACCAACAATGCTGGAAGTTTAGCATATAACAAAAAGATTTATAACATTAATAGTGTTGCACGTTTAAGTTTTAGCACTTTCAATGGAACTAATATTAATTTAAGTCATGATACAGACTATCATTTTACTTTAAACAAAGGTTTAGTAGAATATATTTTTATGCAAATATCTTATAATGTTGAAAGTTATTCAGGAACATATAATATTTGCTTAAAACCAACCAATACCATAACATTTGCTTATAATAGTGAAAGTGATAATTCAAAAGATGTATATGCTCCAAGTAATTATACCATTGGTAGAAATAGTGAATTATTAACTTTTAGTCACACTAATATTGTAGATTTGATTGCGAGTGAAAATGTTAAAATTACTTTCTCGCAAACTGAAACAAGTGGATATTTACCATCTATAGATGGTGTAACACTTGCTAAAGTTGGCGAAAGCTACCAAATTCAATTAACTAATGTTGCTAAAGAGAATTGCTATATAAAAGTATCAACATATAAAAATGGGGTGGTTGAAAATGAATATATTTATAAATTACACATTAATCAAGCAAATATAAAAATATGGACAGATAAATCAATAAGTTTAGAGAATTCTGCAAGTTCGCCAATATCTATAACGAGTTCGCAAGTTATGGATTTAAAAGATTATATTTATATAAACGGAGAAAAAATTGTATTAAATTATAACAAAGACTTTATTAATTCATTAACATTCCCTGAAATAGAAAATGAAAAATATACTTTAAAAAATAACGGCGAATTAACTTGTTTAAGTTCGTTTGTTAACGAAACTTTAGATATTAATTTTCAATTATTAGGTAAAACCTATACAATTTATTTAAAAGGTGATGAAATAACTTTAAGTTTTAAATACGAAGGCACCAATCTTACTGATGAACAAGATTACACTTTAGAATCGGGCTTAAATTACTACATTGCTTCAAATAAAGGTGCTACAGAATATTTGTTAGATGTAAATTTATCTAGGACATCAACTATTAGTGGTTTAGATGCTGTAGTAACTATATCTAATTTAAAATATACTATAGGCGAAAGTATTTATAATGACCAAAATTTGTTTACTAATAATGCGGGCATTTATTATTTTAGTGGCCAAGCATTAATTAAATTAATTAGAAATACCAACAATTATAGTTTAATAGTTTCAAATGAACTAGATGGTAATTTGGAATTTGATATTTCTATAAAATATCGTAGTATAACAATTGGTAAACACGCAAGTGTTACTATACAAAATTTAAATATAAATTATATTGAACCTGTTATTTATAATAACACCCAATATCAAAATGTTATTGCTGGTTCTAGTTTCAATTTATCTACTTTAATTAGCGGAATAAAAACCGAAAATTTAAGTTTGTTAACTTATAAAATAAATGGTTTAGATTCAACGGGTGTATCTATAAATGGTAGTGTGATTTCTGCAGAAGAAAATTCAGTGTTTGAAGATAAATATTTAACTGTTGTTGTTGGTTTTGAAAGCACAGAAAAATATATCAATGTTAAAATAGTTCCACAATATAAACCATCAACAATACAAAACAAATTTATTGTTTTAAAAAATGAAGTAGTAAATTATTATGATTATTTTAAATTATACAAATTTGCAAGGTTTGATTCTCAAATGATGCCAGTTTATAATATGGTAAGTTATAGTGATAATTTAAAAAAGATTAGTAGTAAAACCAATGTATCAATAGGAATTTTCTCACTAAGTTTTGATGTTTTAAATGAAGATGTAATTAGTGAAGACACATATCAAATAACAGTAGGTGAAAGTGTAAATTTAATTAATTTATTAAAATCTAAATTTGATACAACAGCCTTAACTAATAAAACTTTAAACGGCCGAAACATTACTTTTTTAGACAATAATAATTTTGTTAATGCTGATGGAATGTTTACTCCTACTTTTGTTGAAGGAGAATTAGAAAATTATGCTATAAGTGTTAATATTAATGGTTATGAAACTACAATTAATTTTGTTATTAAAAATTTAGAAATAAAAGTAGAATATAAAAATAGTATTAATTTATTAAATGAAGAAACAAATCAACAAAAATGCTACGAAAATATTTATGCAACTCAAACTTTAGTTTTAAAAACAGAGGGGGCATCTTCTACTTATAACTACATAAAATTATCTAATAATGATTATTACAGCAACTTAAATTATGCTATAGAAATAGAAGATTATGGTAATTTAATTAGAAAAAACTTTACGATTAATGAAACAAGTTTAAAATATAATGATGTAACAATTTTTAAAATTGAAAATGGTAAAATGATTTGCTCAGCAAATTTGACTGATGAAATAAAATTAAATATAAAAATCACTTTAAAAAATAATATAGTAGTAGAAAATTATTTTAATGTTAGATTAATGCCAGTAAGTTTAAATATAAATAAATTGATTGTAAATAATGAATTAAATATAAACAATAAAAATTTAGACTCAGCAAATGCTTATAATTTAATTTATAATGTTTTCTATGCACAAACTACTTGCGATAGCAACAATATTAACTTAAATGATGTGATTAAAGTTTATGAAGTAAAAGAGGAAGGCGGTTCTCACGAATTAATAACTGGTAACAAATATTATTTTGCTCGTGCAAATAAATCTATAACTATTTATGCCACAATAAATGATGAATTACAATCTGCTTTAGTTAATATTAATTATATTAACGAAGAAGAATGTGGAAGTGCCACTATATTTGTAGGGTCTACTGCTAGTGAAAATTCTTCAATTTTACAAAATGGTGTAATAACTGCTGTTAGAAGCACAAATGCTACCAAAATTACTTATACAACAAATTTAAATGGGGCTTTATATTATAGTGTTTATGATAGTAATAATGAACTTTTATTTAAAATAGCAAGTAATGGAACTATTACAAATATAGATACAACTAAAAGTTTTACAGTTTTAGTGGAAGCAAATTATTTATCATATACTGAAACAAGAAATATAAGTTATACAAAAACAGGCTCTCAAATAACATTAAATAACGATGAAAGATATGTTATTGAAAATGGAGTAAAAGTGTTAACTTTACTTTCAGGCGAAAAATATGATTGCAGTAACTTAATAAATGGCAATAGTTTTGTAATAGAAGATGGTAAATATGCTAATGTAAGTTTTGAAGAAACAAGTGTAAAAGCAATAATTACCAGTGTTACGACTTACGGCTATTTTACTGTTACAAATGGAAGAACTGAATGTAGAGTTTATGTTAAAATTATTCCTATTAATTTAGGAATTAATAAAACACTTGACTATAGTTTCTCTGGTATAGTTACTTTAGAAGGTGACCCTACACCTATAATTAATGATGGCGATAAATTTATAACTGTTTATACTTATAATTCTTACAATAGAACGATTGATTTAAATGAGTATTTGACTAATTTTATAACACAATTATCTTTTACAAAAACTTATGAAATAGAATTTGCTGTAGCAAAAACAAGCACAGAATACATTAATGTAAAAGATAATAATGCATATTATAATTTAACTAATAATCTATTAACTTTAAAAAATAACGGAGATTATTTTATAAAAGTAATTGCAAAAATCCAAAATCTTGATGATGCTGTAATTAATTTACGTATAACAAATATATTTACAAATACAATAAATTCTATAAATGTAAATAATAATTCTAATATAAACATTAGTGATTTTATGAGTATAAATAGTAGTGATAATGAATTCACTTTCAATTTAATTAATTCAACTAATAGTTATATAAGTAATAATGTCCTATATATTAATGAAGATTGTTCTAAAACAATTTATCTATATTATGGAATTAATGGATATTTTAGTGAAAGCGTTAAAATAAATGTTCAAAATGTAGCATCGGGTATAGACAATTATTTATTAGGAAATAAAGTTTATAAACAACTATGGTATGGTAGTAATAATTTAGATTCATTATATATTACAAATATCATTAGTGCAAGTTTAAATGGAACAACATATGATAATATTTCCGTTACTACTAAAAAATCTGATGATGGAAATATAATCACTTACACTTATACTATTAACAATTTATTAAAAATTGACTGTATGATATATATTAATTTAGGTATATGTGGTGAAACCAAAGTAAAATTTTATGATAAAAATTCAAATACTTTTATAGATGAAAACAAACTTGGTATTATTTTGCTAGAGTTTGAATATCTAAATGGGACTAGTAAAACTAAAGGATATTTTAAACTAAATGATTATGAAATTACTAAAAATGATAGTTCAGTATTTAAGTATACCAAACAAGGAATAGCAATGGAAGATGTTTTAAAGTTTAGTTTAGTAGATGAAAATGGTTTAGTTATTAGTGGAACAACAATTAATGATGAAACAATTAATTCTAATGGTATAACTTTAAATGTTTGGACTGGTGAAGTAAGCGGAACAAAAATAAATGCTAGTAAAAAAATGTATATAAAAGCATATGTTCCACACGAAAATTATAACAATGGAGAAAACTATAAGTTATTTGAAATTTAAAATAGAATATTTAAACAAAAAAGGGTAAACATTTTAATATGTTTACTCTTTTTATAATTATTAATATTATTAACTTAATTTTAATAATGATTATGATATTTGTTGAGCATAAACGATTGCATAGACTTGCTATATGGTTACTCGTATTATCGTTATTACCAATACTTGGGTTTATTATTTATATTCTATTGGGTGTAGGAGTAATTAAAAAAAAGCAAAAATATTTAATGATTACAAATACTTCTAGAATAAACAAATTAAACTTAAAGACTAATGTTTGTTTAATTAATAATAATGAAAATAAAAGAATAATTACTTTTAATGCAATAAACTCGAATTCTTTATATTTAAGTAATAAAAATATCGATATATTTACAAATGCTCAATTACTGTTATATTCAATTAAACAAGATTTTTTAAAAGCGAAAAAATCTATTTATCTTTTAAGTTACATTTTTTGTGATGATAAAGTAGGCGGTGAGATAAAAAATATTTTAATTAAAAAGGCGAAACAAAATGTTAAAGTTATTTTAATTTATGATGGCTTTGGAAGTAAAAGCACGCATAAAAGATTTTTTAATGAATTAAAACAAAATGGAGTTGAAGTTTATGAGTTTTTTCCGTCAAAACTTAAAATATTTCAGTTAAGTATAAATTATCGCAATCATAGAAAGTTAATTATTATTGATGATAAAATTTCTTATATAGGTGGTTTTAATTTTCGTGATGACCACATGGGATTAAACGAAAAACTTTCGCCATGGAAAGACACACATTTGAAAATAGTAGGGAATTCAACACTTGAAATTTTAAAAGTATTTTTAAGTGATTTAAAATTATGTTCACAAAAAATAAATGAAAAAGATAATTTTAATTATGATATAAAAGACTATAAAAAAAATCATGTGCAAATAATTTCATCTAGTCCTATAGAAAAAGGCGAAAAAATAGAAGAAACTTTTATAAATTTAATATATAACAGTAAAAGCGAAATAATTATAGAAACCCCATATTTAGTTTTAGATGATAGATTTTTATTGTCTATAAAACAAGCAATTTTAAGGGGGGTTAAAGTAAAGGTGTTAATTCCAAAATTAATAGACAAAAACTTTGTTTATAATGCAACGCTATTAAATGCTAAAAAATTAATTGAAATGGGCGCAATTATTTATAAATTTAATGGATTTTTGCACTCAAAAACTATGCTTGTTGATAAAAAGATTTTTGTTTGTGGAAGTTGTAACTTTGATATGCGCTCGTTTTATTTAAATTTTGAAACAAGTAGTGTAGTATATAGTAAAACATTAAGCGAAAAATTTTATAAAACTATATTAAAAGATATTAAAAACAGTGAAGAACTCGATATTAATTTTTATAAAAAATTGCCAGTTTTTAAAAAACTAGCAATCTCATTTTGTTCTTTATTTTCGCCAATACTATAACTATTCTGCTGGAGCATCTTTAACTGCTTTATCATAAGCATCTAAAACTGCTTTATCTAGCATATTTCTTGTTTTAGTATCTATTGGGTGAGCAATATCTTTAAATTCTCCGTCAGGAGTTTTTTTTGAAGGCATTGCTACAAATAAACCTTTATCGCTTTCAATTACTCTAATTTCATGAACAACGAAGCAACCATCAATAGTAACAGAAGCAACGGCTTTTAATTTTAAATCTTCTTTTTTGACTAATCTAACTCTAATATCAGTAATGTTTAACATATCTTTAATCTCCTTATTTGTATATATTCATTTTATATGTTTTGTTAAAATTTTCCAAACAATTTTAACAACTTTTTTAAATTTAACGCAAAATTAATTTCATTTCATATAATATTTTATGAAAAATTTGTCGAATTTTCAAGATATTAATAAAATTTATTTTATAGGCATTGGTGGAATTAGTTTGTCAGCACTCGCCAGTTTAATGAAAGGCTATGGGTTTGACGTTTATGGAAGTGATATCACTAAAAGTGAAATAACTGATAAACTTCAAAAAAATAAAATCAAAGTTTTTTTTAAGCAACATAAAAAGAATATTTTAAAAATTAAACCCGATTTAGTAGTTTATTCTGGTGCAATTAAATTTAATAACCCAGAACTAGTAGAAACGAGATTACTTAACATAAAATGTTTAGAGCGAGCAGATTTTATTAAAGAGATTTTGAATTACTACAAAAATGTAATATCAATTGCAGGCTCGCACGGAAAAACCACAACTACTAGCATGATAAGTGAAATATTCGATTTGGCGGGCTTAAAACCCACTATACATATTGGCGGAGAAAGCGTAAATTTAAATTCAAATTTTAAAATGGGTGACAATAAATTTTTCATAACTGAAGCCTGCGAATATAAGCATTCATTTTTAAAATTTAAAAGCACAGCTGGAGTTATTTTAAATATAGAAGAAGATCACCCCGATTGTTATAAAAATTTAGAAGAAATTAAAAGTGCATTTAATGAATTTAGCAATATTTGTAATCATGTGATTATTAATAGTGATTATAGTGTAAGTAACAAAAATATAACCACTTTTAATTTTAATAAAGCTCAGTTTAAAACTAAAAATGTTAGAAAACTTTCTAATGGCGGTTATTCTTTTAGTGTGTTAAAAAACGATGAGTTATATGATAAATATGTTATTAATATTTTTGGCAAGCACAATATTTTAAATGCTTTAGCAAGTATTTGTGTGGCTGATTTATATAATATAGACAAAGAGATTATAAAACAAGCACTTTTTAATTTTAAAGGAATTAAACGAAGATTTGAAAAAGTGGATACAAACAAAATAAGTGGAGATGTTTATTTTGATTATGCTCATCATCCTACGGAAATAAAAAAGTTAATAGAAGAAGTCAAATCTCAAAATCGCCCAATTATTTGTGTTTTTCAGCCCCATACTTATACTAGAACAAAAAAGTATTTTAACGAATTTTTAGGGGCATTTAAGGGGGCATATCAAACAATTTTTTATAAAACATACTCCGCTAGAGAAAAAGAAATAAAAGGTGCTACAAGTAAAGATATTTATAATGTTTTAAAAACAAGACAAAACTGTTTTTACTATAATAATTTTAATAAAATATTAAAACATTTGAAAAAATATTCAAAATCTAATACAATAACTTTATTTGTTGGTGCAGGAGATATTTATAATATAAAAAGTTTATTGTAATTAATAAAGTCTAATTGAATAAGGTTTGTTAAATAATTTTTAAAAATAGTTGACAATATCTTCTTTTTATAATATAATAAATCGTATTTACAAAAAAAAGAGGTGCGAAAATGAAAGAAGGTATTCATCCAAATTATCATGAAGTTGAAGTAATCTGCGCTTGCGGAGAAACTTTTAAAACTAAATCTACAGTTAATGGCGATGTTGTAAGAGTAGAAATTTGCAACAAATGTCATCCTTTCTATACAGGTAAAAGAAAAATGGTAGATTCATCTGGTAGAGTAGATAAATTCAAGAAAAAATTTAATATGGAATAGGTAAGGTTTACTAGGCACAGAATTGCTGTGTTCTATGCTTTGTGCTGGTAAATTTTTACTTGTTATTTTTACAAAATTAAGCATTAAGTAAGAACATAGTTTATTCTATGTTCTTATTTTTAATTATGAAGTATAGTGATATAAAAAATGAATTGTTAAACTTATATAACGATTATAATTTTAGCGACAAAACTAGCGATATAGATTATGTATTAAGCGAAATAAAAAAAGTTGATTTATTAAAAGTTAGGTTTGAAGATTTTTCTTTAAATGAATATAAAAAAGCAAAAAACATAATTTTAAAACATTTAAAACTAGATATGCCAATACAAAAAATATTCAAAAAAGCATATTTTTATGGCTTAGAATTTTATGTTAATAATAATGTTTTAACGCCAAGGCAAGATAGTGAAATTTTAATAGAAAATGCTTTAAAAGAAAACTTTAATAGTTGTTTAGATTTATGCTGTGGAAGTGGTGCGTTAGGTTTAGCCATTAAAAAAAATCGACCACAAACAAATTTAACACTAGTAGATATCAGCCCTAAGGCATTAAAAGTTAGTAAAATTAATGTAAAAAAACTAAACGAGAATGCAAAAATAATTAAATCTAATATGTTTGATAAAATTAAAGATAAATTTGATTTAATAGTTTGTAATCCACCATATATAGAAACAAAGACGATTGAAAATTTAGATAATAATGTAAAAAAATTTGACCCTAAGATAAGTTTAGATGGTGGAGTAGATGGCTTAAAATTTTATAAAATTATTTATGAAAATTTAGATAATTATTTAAATAGCGGGGGAGTTTGCTTTTTGGAAATTGGTTATAATCAAGGTAGTTTAGTAGATTTATTTAAGCAAAGGTTTAAAAATGTAAGTTTAATAAAAGATTATAATAATTTAGATAGAGTTATAAAAATTGTAAAGGAGTAAGTATGTTAGAAAAACTACAAAACATAAAAAATAGATATGATGAAGTAAGTTCAAAATTAATGAGTCCAGAAGTTTTGAACGACAATAAAGAATATGTAAAACTAGCAAAAGAACAAAAAAATCTAGAGCCTATTGTTGAAAAATATAATGAATATAAAAAAGTAACTGATGACTTAAAAGATGCCGAAAGTATGTTAGAGTTAGAAACTGGCGAAATGAAAGAGTTTTTAGAAGCAGAAATAATGGAGAGTAAAGAAAAGATAAGTAAACTAGATGAAGAAATTAAAATCTTACTTCTTCCTAAAGATGAAAATGATGATAAAAATGTAATCATAGAAATTCGTAGTGGTGCTGGTGGCGATGAAGCCGCATTATTTGGTGCTGAAATTATGCGTATGTATATGAAATATGCTGAAAGAAAAAGATTTAAAGTTGAAATTTATGAACTTAATGATACCGAACTAGGTGGAGTAAAAGAAGCAACTTTTAAAATTTCAGGAAATGGAGTATATTCTCGTTTTAAATTTGAAAGTGGTGTTCATCGTGTTCAACGTGTTCCAGATACCGAAACTCAAGGTAGAGTTCACACTTCTACAATAACTGTTGCAGTTTTACCAGAAGCACAAGATGTTGATGTTCAATTAGACGAAAAAGATTTAAAGATTGATACTTGTCGTAGTAGTGGTGCAGGTGGACAACACATTAATAAAACCGAAAGTGCAATAAGAGTTACACACATTCCTACTGGCATTGTAGTTTTTTGCCAAGACCAAAGAAGTCAAATTCAAAATAAAGAAACCGCTTTAAGCATTTTAAAGACTAAATTGTATGATAAATATAAAACCGAACAAGATGAAAAATATGCTCAAAATCGTCGAACTCAAATAGGAACAGGCGACCGAAGTGAAAGAATACGAACATATAACTACCCACAAGGAAGATTAACTGACCATAGAATAAATTACACAGTTTATGCATTAACTGAATTTTTAAACGGAGATATGGACGAACTAATTGATGCTTTAACTATTGCAGACCAAAAAGCAAAACTAGAAAAGGGACTAGAAGTATAACTTTTTATGCGATAAAAAGTTACAAAAAGCGTCGGGGGTTGCGATTCCCCCGAACCCCTAAAACGCTATATTTAATAGGATAAATTAAAAAAATACATTAAATATTTAAACCACATTATACCAATATATCATTTATAGATATTTTCAACTTTTTTACTACTTTTATAATAGCATTAAGTCTAACTTTTTGTTGTCTAAATATTTTTTCTAATGTTTGTGGTGATATGTTTAAAAAATTAGCCATCTTTGTTTTGCAAAAACTATGTATATACATATAATTAAAAATTGGATTTAAGTAATAATAATTTGTTTTCATATAAAAATTATATTATCTACGCGTAGATAAGTCAAGTATTTTTATCTACTTATAGATAATATATTTATATGGAAGAAGAAATTATTAAATATTTTAGTGAATTTATCACTGATTTGAGATTATCTAAAGGGTTATCTAAAAATAAATTATCAAAAGAATTAGGAATTGCACAGTCTTCAGTGGTAAGGCTAGAATCTGGTCAAAATGTACCAGATATAATCACTTTAGTAAAATACTCTCAATATTTTAATGTGAGTATAGATAAATTAGTTGGTATAGATAGACAATAAAAAAGTGCCGTTAAGCACTTTTTTAATTTAATTTTCAGCATTTACGCTTTTTGAAACATTATTTGCAATAGTTTTTTTTACATCTGTTAATTTAGTATAACAAAGTTGTTTAAGCTTTTGGCAATCATAATTTTTCTTTTTGTAAAAAAATTTTAATACTGAAGTTCCAGAGAATAATACAGCAGGAATACCAAAGAAAATAACCAGTAAAATTGTAGATACTGTTCTTGAAATGTAAAACAAACCAATAAGAAATAATACAACACCGACCAAATTCATTATAGAACTTGTAACAGTATAAATTAGTTTCCATTTACTAATTTCTTTATCTACTTCGCTATCTTTTACCAATAAATATTGTTCATAGTTATGTAGTTCTTCGTCTGACAAATTTTCTAGATTTTTAGATTTAATTTCATTTATTTCTTTACTTATTTTCATAAAATCTCCTTTTCTAAATTATATAATAATGACTAAGATATGTCAATATAATATAAAAAAATAATATGAGAATAAATGTTATAATAAACATTTTCAGTAAAAAAAGTGCCAAAGGCACTTTTTTTATATAATTAAATTGTGGTAAAGCCAGCATATCTTCTACTACAACTAGAACAAGTGTTTGATGGACAAGTTGAACTTGTATTTGACAAAGTTAATAAAAGCAGTAGTAAGAAGTTAGTATTTGTATTTAAATCTATATTTCCTGCACTAGTTAAAATAGAAAGTAGCAAAACAAGTAAGACATCTTGAGAATAAATCATATCTGCCTCCTTTTGACAAAATATTACTATAAAATTATTTATGCAACAAAATTAGTAAATGTGCTAATATTACCATATTTAAAAATTTTGATATAATGGTAGTGGAGGTTAAATTATGGTTAATTTGAATAAAATTTATGCACAAGAAGAAAAAGAAACAACAAACATAAAAGTAGATGAAAAAATTGTTAATGATATTAAATATTATCTACCGGGGGAAAAATCGCTAAGACTTCTTGCTGAATTTTTTAGTATGTTTAGCGATGAAACAAGAATAAAAATTATTTCGGCTTTATCTGTTAGTGAACTTTGTGTAAATGATATTGCCAACATTTTAAAATTAAATCAAACAACAGTAAGTCATCAATTAAAACTACTTAAAAGTGTTGGGGCTGTAAAATTTCGTAGAGATGGGAAGATAATTTATTATTCTATAGCAGACAAACAAATTAACGATTGTTTACTTAGTGGCGTTAATTATTTAATGATGTAGGATGATATGTCAACCCAAAAGAATAATTTATAATCTAACTTATAAATTGTAATAGATATTATAAAAATATGAAAATGATAAATGAATTGGTAGTTGAAAGATTAAATAAATATTTAGGCTAGAGAAATATAACTCAGTATAGATTATCTCAATTAAGTGGTGTTTTGTTTGCTTCTATTAAAAGTATTATACAAAGAAGAATAAAAAGCATAGATTAAAAACAATTATATTATTATCGGATTAAATATTAAACCTAGTGAATTTATTGATGCTGACAATTTTTTTGCTGAAAATTTAGATATTTAGTTAAATAAAAAACCTAGTGAAAACTGGTTTTTTTTTAGTTATATTATTAAGTTGTGAGCGATGGTAAATTTAAAGCGCCTATATATTTATCTGATATACTTATTACAAAATTGTAAATAGGTCTTGCGATAACACTTTTATCAAACACAACATCAAGAGCATTAGCTACTGTTGGTAATGATTGAAGCATATTTGCAATAACACAAATTACTGCGAAAATAACAAGTCCTTTAACCGCTCCTATAAAAAATCCTAAAACTTTATCAACATTATTTATTGCACGACTAGATTTTTTAATTTTGCTAAATAATTTAGAAAGCAAAAATAATACAAGTTTGATAATTAAATATGCAACAATTAAGCAAATTGCCATTAAAATTAGGTTTCCAGCGGAAAGTCCGATAGTATTAATAATTTCTTCTTTAGAATAATATTCTTCAGGGTTGATTAAATATTGGAATGCTAATTTTAAAAAACCTGTTGCACTACATTTATTTTGTAAAATGTCAGCACCTGTCATTTTTAATAAAAAATCATCAAAAAATCCAGCAATTTCAGTTGAAATATTATTACCTAGAGTAGTCCCTAAACTAAACCAATTGTTTAATAATGTTGCTAGTGGTTTTGCTAAAAAGAATGCTCCAGTAAAAGACAATACGCTACCTAAAAAAGAAATTAAACTAGCAAAAAAGCCTTTAAAAATTCCTATCAAGGCACACAAAATTAAAAAACAAATTAAAACTATGTCTAAAACATTCATAAAAAACCTACTTTTAATTTTGAATAGTTTAACATATTTTCAAAAATTTTACAATAGAAAAGGTTATATATGGTGTATTTTTTTATAAAATGTTAAACATTATTTTGTGGAAAATTGTTTTTTGTATGATATAAGTAATTATTGTCTATTTGATTTTGTTTTAAAAAAAGAATTGAAAAATAAAAATATTGTTTTTGTTTGTATTGGCACTAAAAAATATTTTTACGATGATTTTGGAGTATTAGTAGGGGATAAATTTAAAAAATTAAAAGTAATTTCTTTTGGGAGTTCTATTAGAGAAGTGAATGGCTTAAACTATAGGGAAGTCTATAGTTTTATTAAAAATAAATTTCCAGGTTATAAAATAGTTGTTGTAGATAGTGTTTATATTAATAATAATATAAAAAAACCTATATTAATGTTTAAAAAATCGACCATTAATGTCAGTGGAATAAACAATAAAACTCGTATAGGAGATTATGGCATTTTGTTTAATTCTTTTTCATATAGTAATAAAAATATTAAAACCGATATTATAAATTTACTTGAAAAATCTATTTACAAGATATGTCAAAATAATTAAAAAAAACTTTTTTTTATTTTGAAAAAAAATATAATTATGATATACTCTAATGTTAGGAGGAGAGAATGAACGATAATAAAAAAAGACAAACTAATTGGTTTTTTTATGGAATTATTATTTTGTTAATAGTTTTTTTAATATTTATAGGTTTTAATGGTCCAGCAGGGAAAAATATTTCTTATACGGAATTTCAAGACAAGGTAACTACTGGGGAAGTAACTCATATTAAAACAGTTGGGAATACAATTTACATTAGAGTTAAAGATAGTAAAATTACAGAAGCAAATTTCTTAAAAGGTAAAACGGGAGATTTCTATACAACTTTTATAAATTCGGAAGAATTAATTACTTTTATTAAAAATTATAATGAAGGTAAGTTGGAATCTCAGGGGGGGATAGTACCAGAAACAAAAATCGTAGCAAGTTATAATCTTCAAGGCGAAAGTTTAATTTCTAAGTTATTACCATATTTATCAATAGGCGCGGTTTTAATCGTTACTATATTAATAGTTAAATCAGTTTTAGATGCTAACAATAAAAACATGGCTTTTGGAAGAAGTCGTGCTAAAAATGTTGAAAGAAGCAAGGTTAAATTCAGCGATGTTGCTGGAAGTGAAGAAGAAAAAGAAGAGTTAAAAGAAATTGTTGACTTTTTGAAAAATCCACGAAAATACACCGAACTTGGTGCAAGAATTCCAAAAGGAGTATTACTAGTTGGCCCTCCAGGAACAGGTAAAACTTTACTTGCCAAAGCAATTGCGGGCGAATGTAATGCACCTTTCTTCTCAATTTCTGGTTCAGATTTTGTAGAAATGTATGTCGGCGTTGGTGCTAGTCGTGTTAGAGATTTATTTGACCAAGCAAAGCGTAGTGCTCCTTGCATTATATTTATTGATGAAATTGATGCAGTAGGTCGTCAAAGAGGTGCAGGACTTGGTGGCGGAAACGATGAAAGAGAACAAACATTGAACCAATTATTAGTTCAAATGGACGGTTTTGAAGCAAATGAAGGAATTATTGTAATTGCGGCAACGAATAGACCAGATGTTTTAGACCCAGCTCTTCTTCGTCCAGGTAGATTTGATAGACAAGTTTATATTAACATGCCAGATGTTAAAGGTAGAGAAAAAATATTACAAGTTCATGCAAGAAATAAAAAATTCACTGATGATGTAGATTTAGAAAATATTGCAAAATTAACTTCAGGTTTTAGTGGTGCAGACCTAGAAAACTTATTAAACGAAGCAGCAATACTAGCGGGAAGGGATAATCGTGTTAAAATTAACATGATAGACATTCAAGAAGCAGTTAATAAGGTTATGATGGGACCACAAAAGAAAAGTAGAGTAGTTACTGAAAGAGATAGAGAAATCACCGCTTTCCATGAATCTGGTCATGCAATATTGCACAAAATGTTAGAATATTGTGATGAAGTTCAAGAAGTTTCTATTATTCCTCGTGGAATGGCGGGCGGATATACTTTAAGTAGACCAGAAACTGATGATTGCTATGCTACTATTAATAAACTTAACGATATGATTGCAAGTTTTATGGGTGGTAGAATTAGTGAAGCAATTAAGTTTAAAGATATAACTACAGGCGCTAGCAATGATATTGAACAAGCAACAAAAATTGCTCGAAAAATGGTAACACAATTTGGTATGAGTGCAGATTTAAAATTTATAAATCTTGGCTCTTCAACCGAAGTGTTTATTGGTAGAGATTATCAAAATCAAGTATTATATTCAAACGATACTGCAAACAAAATAGATGATGAAATTTTAAAAATATTAAACTATAACTATGAAAGAGCTGAAAAAATCTTAAAAGATAATTGGGATAAAGTTAGTGCTTTAGCAGAATTACTTTTAAAGAAAAATGTAGCATATAAAGAAGAACTTGATGCTATTATGGAAGGCAAAAGCGTTAAACAAATAATTGTCAATATGAATAGACGAGAAAATAGAAAGAAAAAACAACAAGAAAAAGAAAGACAAGAAAAAATAATGCTTGAGCAAAAAAGAATTGAAGAAATAAAAAATAAAACCTTGCAAGCATTAAAGCAAGAAGGTTTAATTGTTGAAACACCTTTAAAAGATGATAAAACAACAAAACAAGAAGACAAATTAAATAAAGATGATAAAAAAGATTAAATTTATTGACTTTAATTTAAAAAATATGTAAACTAATCTTTATAGGAGAAATTATGAAAAAAGTATTATCAATTATTGCACTTTGCTTAATTGCTGTGCTTGCTGGCACAATTATAGTATTTTCGTGCGTAGATACAAGTTACAATTTAAATTTAACAAAACCAGACTATATAGAAATTAGTATTAACAATTCTAATGCTAAAGAAAGTTATTATAGTAATGGGGATGAAGAACATAAAGCGGTTTATGATAAAGTTATGAAATTATATGATGAAAGTTATAAACAAAAAATTATGAGCGGGGTTTTTAGTGGAACAATATTTTCTAAACCAGTTATCGTTCGTAATGGTCAAAGTATTTCTAGTATTTTAAGTAATGGAACATTTATTGTATTTAACTATGCAGATGAACAAACTTTAAAATTAAATGGAAAAGAATACACTTATAAATTCCCAAGTGGTTCAACAGATAGCAACATTAAATATAAAACTTTATATATTGAAGTTAAAGATACTGATAGCGTAACAACTTTTAATATCTATGTTAAAAATATTTCAAGCGATTATTCATACTATCGTTATTCAGTTCAAGCTAAACAAGCAAAATTATATGACTATCTACAAGAATTAAGTAAATAACAACGAAAAAGTGGCACAAGCCACTTTTTTTTCTTTTTGTTTAACTATTGTATTTTTCTTTTTTCTTTCTTATTTTTTCTTTTCTCCGTTGTTATCAGGTGGGGTTTGATTTGTGGGAGTGTTGATGTTACTATCAGTTGTATTATAATTTACTATGTTTTCATTACTTTTAACGATTTCTGGCAAAGGCTGTTTATTTAATAAAACTTGGTCTTGGTTTTTATTCTTTTTAATGGTAAGTCTTCCCCTATACCTAATTACTGCATAAGTTAAAAACATAGCGGATATTCCAAAAATTATATAAATAAATCGACTAAAAATACTACTTTGAGTGCCAAAAAGACCTGCTATAAAATCGTATTGAAAAAATCCTATAGAAAGCCAATTTAAGTTACCTATTATTACTATCATAAATGTAATTACTGCTAACATATTATTATTTTGTGAAATAATTAAAATTTAATACATTATTCATAATATGTTATAACTAATTTATCAAAATCAATGTAGTCTATAAAATCTTCTTTAAAAAATTTTGTGGTAGAAAATTCACTAAGTTGATTAGAGTGCTTTGGTAAAATTATTGGTGTTTCTATTTTTAAATTGTAACATATTTCTTTTAAATATTCATATAAATTATCTATGTTAAATTCATCTAACTTTAAAACATAATCTTTTTTAATTTTGTCTTTAATCATAATTTTTGCCCAAATATTTTTCATGAACAAATTATATAAAAAATATTAATTTTTTGCAAACATTTGTAATAAAATTAATTAATTTTAATAAACTAAATTGTGAAATTTATTAAATAAAATATTTAACTAAATTTCTTGACTTTTTAAGTAAAAGAGAGTATAATAGCAAAATCATGAAAATCGTGGAGGCTATATGGAACAAGTTACACATATTACAAAAGAAGGATTAAAAAAATTACAAGATGAATTAGACTATTTAAAAACTACTGAAAGATTAAATGTTTCTAAAATGATAGGCGAAGCAAAATCTTTTGGAGATTTAAGTGAAAATAGTGAATATGATGCTGCAAAAACAAGAGAAGCAGAAGTTGAAAGTAGAATTTATGAACTAGAAAATTTAATTAAAAATGCCGTTATTATTAGCGCTAAAAATATAGATACAAAAAGTGTTAATATTGGATGTTTTGTTACAGTTTATGATGAAATGTTTGATGAAACTGTTAAATATAAAATAATTGGCGCAACAGAAAGCGACCCACTTAATGGTTTAATTTCTAACGAAAGTCCAGTAGGTAAAGCATTACTTGGCAAAAAAGTTGGCGATAGATGTGAAGTTTTAATGCCAAACGGAAATAAAAATTATCTTGTTGTAAAATCTATATCAGTTTAAACTAAAAACCTTAATTTTGTTTTAAGGTTTTTATTATTTTTATCAAAAAGGGAGATTTGTATGATAAGTGAAGTTATAGTTATGTTAATTAACCAAAGAAAAGAAAAATTAACTGATGAGAAAAAAGAAATTAATATAAAGATAAAAGAATTAAAAGTAAAAATTGAAAATGCAGAAAGTGAAAGTGATAAAAAAGATTTATTAAATCAAGTAAAAATATTATATGAAGAAAAAAATGAAATAAAAAGTCAAATTAAAGATTGTGATGAAAAAATAAATTATTATGAAAATGAGTTTTAAAAGTTGGCAAAATTTTTAAAACTTTTTTTAAAAAAGGTATAGACTTTTGAAATTTTTTGTTATACAATATTCTTACAAGGGGGAAAAGATAAATGAGTAATTTAACAAGTTTAAAAAGAGAAAGAAAAGAATTAATGAATTCTATTGATGAATTAACAGCAGAATATGAAAATCTTGAAAGAGAAGAAAAAAATTCAAATAATGAATATAAAAAAGAAGAAATTTTAAATAAAATTTTTGAAAATAAAAGAAGAGCAATTTATTTAGATGTTGAAATTTATAATTTAGAAAATGAATTAACTAAATAACACATAAAAAGAGCGAAAGCTCTTTTTTGTTTTAATAAAAAATTACTTTTATATTTTTTTATTTTATGATAAAATAAAAATGTGGAATATATTAATTATTTTTTAAAAAGCAAAAGTCTAATAGAATTTTTAAATGGGCTAAAAAATAACGGCTTAAAACAAGCTTATTTGTTTTCTTCTAACGATAAACTTGAAAATTATGCTAGTTGTTTAATATTGTCACTTTTAATAAATTGCAAAAATAATCTATGTTTAACTTGCGATAGTTGCGTTAAAATTTTAAGCGGAAATTCTATTGATTTAAAAATTTATCCTAAAAATAAAGATAATAATATTTTAGTTGAAGACATTGAAGAAATTATTGATTCTTGTTATGTTTTGCCGTTTGAAAATGAATATAAAATTTATATTTTAAACGATTTTGATAAAGCAACAATATCTAGTCAAAACAAATTTTTAAAAACCTTAGAAGAACCACCTAAAAGTGTTATATTTTTATTAAATAGTCAAAAACCTGAAATGATTTTAGACACTATTAAAAGTAGGTGTGAAAAAATAATTTTACCACCATTAAAAAAAGAAGAAATTAAAGATATAATAATTACAAACAATATAAAATTTGATGAAATATCTTTACAAAATTGCGAAAATGAAATAGGTAATTATTTAACACTAACAAATACAAATTTTAGTAACATTTTTGAATTTTGTTTAGATATGCTTAAAAATATGAATTTATCAAGTGAAATTTTATTTTATGCTAGTCAAATTTTAAAAGATAAAGCAAATTTAGAAAATTATTTTAAAAGTTTAATAATTATTTTTAATGATGTTTTAAGAGTTAAATATAATGAAAATCAAATTAAAAATAAGTCTAAATTAAAAGATATAATATTATTAAGTCAAAAATTTAGTGAAAAAGCCGTTAATGAGATTTTACTAAATATAATTAAATTAAATAAAGCACTTTCGTTTAATACTAATGAAAATTTAGTAGTAGATGCATTACTTATAAATATTTTAGAGGAGAAACATAAATGGAATTAGAAGTTGTATCAGCAAAGTTTGATGATAATTTAAAAAGTTATTATTTTAATCCTAGGGGAGAGAAATATTTAATAAATGATAAAGTTGTTGTGAATACAGTTAATGGTAATGATGTTGCAACAATAGTAAAATCTAACTTTAAAATAGATAATTTTAAAGATGAATTACAACCAGTTGTAAGAAAAGCAAATAAAAAAGATCTAGAAATTGTAAAAAGTCATGAAGAAAAAGCAAAAGAGATTTTTAAAGAAGCCGAAAAAATCATTAAAAACTTTAAACTAGACATGAAATTATTAAAAGTTAAAATAGCTTTTGAAGGCAACAAAATAATCTTTATATATTCTGCTGAAGATAGAGTGGACTTTAGAGAACTACTTAAAGAATTTGCTCAAAAATTTAAAGCAAGAATAGAACTAAAACAAATTGGTATTAGAGATGAAGCAAAATTATTTGGTGGACTAGGCCCTTGCGGAAAAGAAATTTGTTGTGGGAGATGTTTAAAAGATTTTGAAAAAGTTACATTAAAATATGCAAAAAATCAAGGTTTAGCATTAAATTCTAATAAACTTAGTGGAATGTGTGGAAGATTAATGTGTTGTTTAGCATATGAAAACGATAGTTATGTAGAAGTTTTAAACAAAATGCCAAAAATCAATAGTAGAGTTAAAACAAGTAGTGGCGAAGGAATTGTTGTTTATAACAATATTTTAAAAGAAACTGTAACAGTTAAAATAGAAGAAGATGACACAACAAAATTAGTTGAATTTAATTTAAACGAAGTTGAAAAAATATGATAAGATTAGATGATTTGCAAATAGATAATTTAAAAATTTATCAAGATGATAGTTTATATAATTTTTCTACTGATGCAGTTTTACTAGCAAATTTTGTAGAATTTAATAAAGGTAGCACTGTTGTTGATTTTTGTAGTGGAAACGGAGTAGTAGGTATTCTTTCTAGCAGTAAAAATTTTTATAAAAAAATATACTTAGTTGAAATTCAAAAATCATTAAGCGAACTAGCAAAAAAGAGTATTGAATATAATAACCTTGAAAATTTTGAAATAATTAACGATGACTTATCTAACATTTTAAATTACATTAAAAACGAAAGTGTTGATGTTGTTATGTGTAATCCACCATATAGAAAAACTGATGCCCATATTGTTAGCGAAAGTGAACATTTCAATATTTGTAACTATGAAATTAAAACTAATTTAGAAGAAATAATAAAAAATGCAAGCAAAATTTTAAAATTTGGTGGAAAACTATTTATGGTTAACGATATAAATAGGTTAGAAGAAACAATAGTATTATTAAATAATTATAAATTTAAAACTAAAATTCTTCAAATTGTTAATCCTAAACAGAACAAAAATGCGAATGTGTTTTTAATAAAAGCCGTTAAAAATGCAAAAAGTGGAATTATTGTTCCACCAAACTTAATTTTAAATGACAATGACGGTAATTTTTTAGTAAAAATTAAAAAGGGGAAAAATGAAAGGTAAATTTTATTTTGTAGGAACACCGATAGGGAACTTAAAAGATTTTTCACAAAATCAAATTGAAACTTTAAATAATGTAGATTTAATATTGTGTGAAGATACTCGAACAAGTAAAACTTTGCTTGATAAGTATAACATTAATAAAAAACTACTAAGTTTTCATAAGTTTAATTATAAAGAAATGACTCCTAAAGTAATAGACTTATTAAACAATGGAGAAAATGTTGCATTAATTAGTGATGCTGGATTGCCTGTTATTTCTGACCCGGGTAGAGAGTTAATAGAAGATTTAAAAGTAAACGAAATAACCTACACTGTTATTGGTGGGGTTAGTGCTTTTATTAATGCCTATATTTTAAGTGGTTTTGACTATCCGTTTACTTTTATAGGATTTTTACCAGGTAAAAATATCGATAGAGAAAAATTACTACTAGAATTTAGGAATGTTAAATCTACGTTAATATTTTATAGTTCTGTCCATGATATAAAAACCGATATTGAAACTCTTTATAAAATGCTTGGCGACCGCCAAATTTGTATTGCAAGAGAATTAACAAAACTTCACGAGGAAGTTGTTTTCTCTACCCTTAAAAATGGTTATAATGGTGCTTTAAAGGGCGAATTTGTAATAGTTGTAGAAAAATTTAAAGATGAAAATGATAATTTAAGTTTAGAAGATAAATTGGAGTTTTATACAAAACTTGGTTTTTCTAAAAACGAAGCAATTAAACTTGTTGCTAAGGATAAAAATATGACTAAAAGTGAAGTCTATAATTATTTTATAAAAAAGGATAAATAATATGGGATTTTTCGATTGGCTAAAAAGGAAAAAAGAAAATAAACCAAAAAAATTTAAGGTTAACAAAAAAGTTAAACTAGGACTAGCCTTAGGTGGTGGTGGGGCAAGGGGCTTTGCTCATTTAGGCGCAATTAAAGCTTTTGAAGAAAATGGAATTAAATTCGATTATATCGCTGGCACTAGTGTAGGTAGTTTAATTGGTGCATTATATTCTAGTGGTCTTACTAGTAGTGAATTAAT
>CAKVHZ010000007.1 GCA_934754445.1 uncultured Clostridia bacterium
GTGTCAAAAATATTATCGTAAGTAACATTAATGTCGCTGTATACATTGTTGCTTAAACTGCTTTCTCCACCAAACTTTTCTGTTACTTTGTTTCCGTTATAATATAAGTCTAAATTCCAGCCATATAATTTTGGGTTTAAAGTTGTTTTTCTAAAGTCTAAAACATTATTTAGTTCTGAACAAACATAAGCCGTACCTTGACCACTTTGAAGCTCACTATACTCATTGCCAGTTATTTTCAAAGTTAAACTGTCAATATTGGTTGGTGTTGAAACATTAACTTTAAATAACTGACAATCCACATTCTTTAAATAATATCGTTTAATTGTGCTATTACCTGGATATGCTTGAATGAAAGCTGTAGAAGGACTATTTGGAACTAATCCATTATAATCAACAATACATGATATTGTCCAACCTGAAGAATTATATGTTGCAATTGATTTTATATTCTTAGCATCTAAATTATCACTTGTTGAAATAGTATTTATTAAGAAGTTACCATAAGTTCCATTTACATGATAAGCAGTAATATAACCCATTTTCATGCTACTATCTTCTACATTTATAGCCCCGCCAATTTCCACATAATTAGTTTCTTTTCCATAGTTTTTACCAATAACAAATGCAAAAGCATTAAATTTTACATTCGTTGTAAAGTTTAAAACTATTTTACTATTAAAAATACTACCAAAGTTTTCGCCAACTAATAGTCCTAAATATTGATTACTGTTAACATCTTTTAAATTAACATCTCCACCTTTAACATAAACATGCTGTATTGTGCTATTTGAAGTGGCATTTTTACCAACAATTCCATTGAAATAGTTATTATTTATGTCTTTTTGTTTAACTTTTCCACCAGCACGAACCATTACATTATTAAAGGTTAAATTTCTTATCGTTCCATTATTTTCTTTAATAAAACTTGACCAACTATCGTTATTGTCGGCTACACAAGTATATCCGTTAATGATATTGCCATTACCTTCAAATGTTCCATAAAGTATTGGTATTGATAGGTTATAACCTGTTATATCAATGTTGTTTTCTAGCGAAATTGTATTGCTACTAGTATTTAACCCACGAGAAACATAGTTTGCTAAATCTTTTTCGCTATAGATTTTGTATACATTATTTTCAACGGTTAATTCATAACTATCATCAATTAAATCTTCTAATTCAATGTTAACATAAACATCACCTGTTACCTTAAATCTAAAGTCGTTAAATATTTTTTGTAACTCTTTGTAGTATTCGTTAAATGTTATAAAATCATCTAAATTGAACGAATAACCAATGTTTACATTTGAAGCATTTGTGCAACTAATAGATTTTATTCTTGCACCAAAAGGTAATTCTAAAGATAAACGAATTGTTTTTAATTCTTCAATTCTACAAACATTTTGCCAATTTCCTAAGCCTTCAATTTTAGTTGAATTTACAGTTAGTTCAGTAGATTCAGTTACAGTATTTTCAGAAATTTCTTCTTGATATACTTTAACATTCATACCATCACTACTACCAGTAATTGTTGTTATAACATTATAATAATAAATAATTTTTTCATACTGACAAATTAAAGTAACTTTGCAATCAAAAGGATAAACAAAAGTAGAATCATTCGTTAGTGCATTGTTGATACTTGTTAAGAAATTATTAATTTCTTCTTCAGTTATTCCATTATCTATTAATATTTGTTTTATAACGTTAGAAATTGTATAGCCTTTTAAAGTATAGCCTTTTACATATAAGTCTTGATTTTCGACTTTATCTGTAAGTGGTGAAATTTCTTCATCATATTTTACTGTTTGAGTAGTTCTTGTAAAGCCTGCGATAGTTTTGCCATTAACATCTTCTGCTGAATTATAGTCTATCATATAATTTATATCGTCATAATTAGCCAATAAGTTTAATTCCCAAACTCCGTCAATTTCTTGACAATTATACTGATTTAATCTTAACTCTGGCATAGTTGTCTCATTAAATTCTGCAAAAGCGCCATAGTTATCTAAATAAGTCCACCCCTTAAAGTTTTTACCTTTTAAAGTAACATTTGGTAAAGTTAAACTATCACCATAATTACCAGTGATACTATCAGCCAACTTATTACCTTTGTCATCTAAAAAGTTTAATTTATAATCAATTTCTTCTAAACCATTTCCAATAAAAGCATAAAGGGTTATATTTCTTTCTTCATATAAATTAGTATCATTCCCAAAAGTTAAAAGAGAGAAAGAAGTAGCATTGAATTTTGTTCCAAAAGGATAAACTATTTGTGTACCATCTTTAACTATACTTAAATCACCATTTGAACCTATTTTTACAAATGGATTTATGTAAGCGACTTCTTGATTGGTTGTATTAACTCTAATTGTAAATCCAGTAATATTATAACCTTTTAAAAGATTCATTAATTCTTCTGTCAATTCAATTTCAGGAATAGTAAATTCTTCCCCCATGCCCCAATAAACAGCAGGCATAAGTTCAATTAGTTCGCTTTTGTTAAAATCTTTGTCATCTATATTACTTGCAAATTTGGTTGTTAAGTGAGCATAAACTCTAATTTTTACAGTTCCTTTAAAGTTCAAATCATAAGTTGCACCATCAGTAATGAAAACATTTTGAACTACACTATCACTTGAACTTTCATTTATAACTACCCCATTGTCATCAACATAACTTACAAAAGTATAATCTTCCAATTGGTTAAATACTGCACCATTACTGCATTTTAATTCTCTTAATGTATCATTATAACTATAGCCATCTAAAATGAAGAATTGTTTTGATAGAACTCTTGATCCGCTACAAGTGATTGACCAAGATTTAATACTTATTCCTACCCAAACGCCTTCACCATGGCCGCCATCAATGGCACCAATAGGACACCATTTCAATGAAATATTATTTTCATTCGGAATAATGTTAATTGTGTAACTTGAGTATTCCCCAGTTCCTTGCAAACTAGTTAAGCTTTTTTTGGAATAATCTCTTGAGTCATCACAGAACCAATCAAGTACTCTGTTTTTACTTATTTGAGCCACGATGTTTACTTGATATACTTTATCTTTTCTCAATCCTGAAGCAGCAACAAAATAATCAATCGTATTATATTTGCCATTCCAACTAACTTTACCATTAGTATAACTAGCAGAATTTAGTGTTGTAGTTGCATTTTTCGTTACACTATCGCCAAAACGAGCATCATCATTATCTGTAACATTATACTTTCCAGTATCTATTATAAAAGTTGCATTTGCTGTTCCTACATTTTTTAAGTATGGACGACCACCATTAACATCAGGAGAAATAGTCCAAATATTTTTATCCATAGCATTATAAAAATCACTAATGGTATCATATTTTACATTATCACCTATATACTTACATCCTGTTCCAAAACTGTTTTTAAATGCATCATCTAAGTTAAAATTTGTATAACTGTTGATAATTGAACCTGAACTTCCAGGATTAGCGACAAAAGAATAAACATCTTTTTTACTATCGTTATTTTTAACATCAAAACAATTAGATATATTGCTATTTGTAATAAAACCACAAATAGAATATACATTATTGCTATCAGTTTTTATTTTAGACACACAACAATCAATTTTTGCATTATAAATACGCCCTACTACGCCACCATTATATGAACCAGTAGAATTTATTTCACCATCCGTTAAACAATTTTCTATATTCGCATATGAACAACCTGCTATTCCACCAGTATTTTGACCAGAACGATAGTTATAATTGATAAGATTAAGATTTGTTATTTTGTTGTTGCTGCTCTTTCCAACAAAACCAAATAATCCCACAAAAATATTTTTATTTATATATGCGATTTTAGAATCTAGAAAAAAATTTGATAACCAAGAAGTTGTAAATATTTTCAATCCAGAAATAGTATGTTTATTACCATTAAATGTGCCACTGAAAGCCGTATTTTCAGTTTGTCCTATTGGCATAAAATTATTATAATTCGACATATCAAGATTGTTTGAAAGTGTTATAGTTTGATTTGAATAAGTCTTGCCACCATAATTCACATTATACATTAAAGTAATTAAGTCTTGTTCATTAGTTATATTTCTTACAAAACTTGAATTTAGTGAAACTGGTTTATTGTCTTTACCAGTAACAAAAATGGGTTTAAACAAGCAGACTTTTTGAGATTCAAAAGAAATACAAACCTCTCGTTTACCTAAAAAATTACAACCATATCCCGAATATCCCACCAATTCCCAACCAACAAAGGCGTATTTGCAACTTCCAAACACTTCAGAATATGTTTTTATAGTAAATTTAGCAAAATTAGATGAGCCACTCTCTGTAGTTACATCAAAATCTTTATAACTTGACAAATCATAATTATAATATCGAATTTTATACTCATCCCCACTTGGTGGTGGAATTGGAGTATTGTCTATCTTTGAATATATAACATAATAAAAACCTTTATTACTTGTTTCTTTAATTGTTGTTTGATTATCGTTGGTTGTAACCGTTACAATAGAATTTCCATTCATATTGCTAGGTGATGTTGCCACACCTTTTGGAGTATAAATTATATCATTAAATGTAAAACCATTTGTTAAACAATCTAAACCACCGAAATCAATTTTCGTATGATTATTAGCATTTTTATTTACTAAATCTCCATAAAATTGATATGTAATCGCATTATTATCCGCTTGATAAATAGCGTTATATGTCCCATTATTATTAGCATAACTTAAAGTATATTGTTTATATGCATTCAAATAGTAAGTTAAACTGTGCGTCACATCTGTTGTATAATTTGAATAATCTACAGTAGGGTCTAAAGTTAAATCTTTAATAGGTAATTCATTTTCAGTTAAAGAATATTGTAAACCTTCATCATCACCATAACTTCCTAAATCTAAACCAATAATATTTTTTAAAATAACTGATGAGATTTTTGTAGCGGTAGAACCACTAACAATCTCAACAATATATTTATAAGCATAGAAATCATTTTGGTTATAATCAGTGCAAGTTATTTTATACTTAACATTATTATAGGTTATTTCTTTGCTATTTTTATCACTTGCCGTACTATCTAAAGTCGTTTTATCAACTTTAATGGGTGTAGGAGAATAGATAGTTGTATCTTCACTAAATATTGGATAAAGAACAATACTATTTGAATGGCCAAAATCATCATATCCATAAACATTTCCTACCGCATAAGTCGTTCCTGAGCCATCAGATCTTGTATTATATGAACCAACAGTTTTGCCATTACGATCTTGAGCACTTGGTAGTTTAAATTTTGAATCAGATCGTGTAATTCCCGCATAATTTGTATCACCGCCCTTAATAACTGAGCAATAAACTTTACTTAAAGTTCCATTAGCAGTTTCTGCAATACCTTGATTTACTGTTCCAACTAAAGTTAATCCCGCATAATTAGAATAATCTAAAATTATTAATTTACTTTTAACATTGTGTAAAGGTGCGGAATACTTATCTTTCACATAGCCTGTTTGTTCGTTAGAGTTGTATGCATAGCCATTGTCAATTAAATCTAAAATTCCATTTGCATCATTTAATAATTTGCTTCCACCATACCAACAGCCAGTCCAGTTTCTTGCATGATAGTTCGTTCCTTTATAATCCGAATGGATATTTATAGGTGCTGTAGTTGAGTCACCTTTACCATAGTATGAATTTTTAGAAATATCTGTTACAACATCATTTTCATTTGAAAATTTAGTAGGTGCAATATAATAACAATTATTTTCGTTAAAAGCAATTTTATTATTGTTATTCATTGCTCCTACAAAACCCATATAAACTTTTGTTTTTTGTGTTTGCCCTGCTGTATTATTGTAACTCTTCCCATTCATATTTGTGTTTATAGTTTTTATATATCCATAGTTATATGTATTTTGTGTGCCAGAAGAGCCACTATAAATAGTTGGCCCATACCAGTTACCCACCAAATAACCTACTAATGTATGCCCTGCTTGGTGACTACTACTACCTATAGTTAATGTTTCTATAATCGCACTATTATTCATTATTGATATTACTCTGCCAAATTCACTTTCTAACGATCCAATAATACCACCAATCATGCAATATCTACTTGCACTTACATCAACCAACAAAGCCTGGCATGCAGCATAATCATAATAACAATCAGGTTCAGCATTAATCCAAGATTCAAAACGGCAACGATGAATATCTCCTGTTCCACCATTAGCAATTTCATATCTTCCAACTATACCGCCAACATTCATAAAATCAGCTCCGCCATTTGAAGTAATACCGCCTTGTTGATTTTTAGTATTTTGTGTATTTGTAATGCTTAATGGAGTAGAACTATAACAATCCTTTACTATAGTTGAACTTGCTTTTCCTACAACACCGCCAACGTTTATATATCCAGCATAAAATACCTCATCAAGTGTTATATAACTATAAATGGAAGAAGAATTATAAATACCACCGGCAGCCGATTCTCCAACAACACCACCCACACAAATTTCTGTTCGCATTGGATCATTTGTACTTGATTCTCCTGCAATTTTTATACTTGCCCTATTGTAAGAGTTTCTTATATTTGAATAATAAGAATAACCTACTAATCCACCAACTTGAATATTTCCTTTTTTACTAATTCCAAATTTATCAACATTAGAATCAAAATTAAAATTGGCTATTGGAGAAGATTTCAAAGCACCAGCTTTAACCAAACAACCAGTTATTTCCGAATTATTATTACTTAGACCAACCAAACCACCTAAAGTATAGGCACTGAAATTTTCTAAATTATAAGCAACATAATTTATAGTAATATTGGTTAGCTTTGAATTAGACAATTTGCCACAAACTGAACCTATATAACTTTTTATGTTTTCTGTTTCTAACACATATACACTATCATTCTTCGTTATAGTTTCCTTTGACCCAGCGACATTACTAACCCATCTATGTTTTTTTACATAATTATTATCTATTTTATATTTGTCAATGGTAAAATTTTTTATATTTCCATTTGTTACAACCCCAAATAACCCACAGTATTGAACTATTGTTACAATAGTGCTTGAACTATAAGTATGTCCACCACCTGAAATGCTAGAACTAGAAATAACTACGTCTTTATCAATTGGCAAAATAATAACATTTCCAATCGTTTGATAATTTCCATCAAATTCACCTTTAAATGCATAAACCCCATCGCCACAACCAATAGGATTTCCATTATAAGATGATATATCTTTTTGTAATATTGCTTTATAATTTGAACCCAAAGTTTGGTTCAAATAGCCAGCATTTACTTCATTTGCTAAAAATTTTAAATCATTTTCATCATTTATTTTAAAAATTACTTTATTGCCACTTTCCGAAAGATTTTTAGGATAGTAAACAAAATTAAGATCACAATTAAAACTCTTTGTTTGTTTGTCGTATGTAGCAGTTATGCCGGAAGTTATACTTGAACTTGCATAATATCCCGCAATTTGTAAAACGCCATAACGATCAACCCAGGCAGATCTACAACGATAATTGTTTGCAACATTTAGCCTTGCTGTCCCCCTGGAATTTTCAATGTAAACAGTATGTTCTATGTTATCTTTAAGTTTAGGTATATAAACATCTTCGAAAGATTGTTCTTTATAAGTTAGACCAACAACTTGTTTATAGAAATTTGGTATTTTACCAGGTCCAAATACTACTGACTCATCGGTTTCTAGGTTTTCTGTTTTCCACTTATAATTTTTTGTAGCAATATAACAATCACCAGTTATATTTACTTTAGTATCTTCACTAAACAATACAAGTATTTCTCTAGTATATTCCGGTATATTGGAATAATCTAAACGAGAGCCATAAGCAATTATATCGTCAAAAGAAAAATCAATACCTCTAAAAAAACCTATAATCCCAACATTTGAATTTTCACAACGAACATAGATTGATTCGCCACTATTCATCGTTTCAGTTCTTGACCCAACAGTTCCTGCACTTGGTGCAACTAAAGAGTAATTGGCAACATCTCTACGAGATTTTGTGCTACCATCTTTAGTCATATAAATAATTTGACTGCCAGAATCTTTCCATGCCACATTAAATTGTTTCGTCCATATATTGGGACCCCAGTTATATGTTGTATTTATTGCTTCAATATCTCCAGTATCGTTATTATATCGATAAGCATAAAAAGTAACAGTTTTACTTTCTGCTGCTTCTACTGGTTTATTAATATTGTTTGATAAATAATTATAAACAGGCATAGCGCAAAAAGCAAGCATAACAAAAATAAGCCCAATTATAATATTTCTAACGAAATTTTTAAAAGGATATGTAATTTTTCTTTCCATAAATTTTTCTCCTAATTAGGTTTATATATATTATTATATATAAAAACAACAAATTTACAAAGCAAATTTCAAAAAAACCCAAAAATTTATATTAATCTAAAACACAATTCTTAAATATTATTTTTTTACTGAAAATTTACAATAGGTTAATAAAAAAGTGCCATTAGCACTTCTCATTTTAATTAGTTTTAATAAACTAATTAAACACATTTTTTCAAATTTTATTGCAATTTATTTAAATAAAAAGCGGCATTGCCACTTTTGTATGATAAAATTAGTTCTACTTATTTATTTTTTAGATAAATTTATCTTATTTAAAGAGCGTTTTAGGGGTCTGGGGGAATCGCAACCTCCAGTCGTTTTTGTAACTTTTTGCGATTCAAAAAGTTAGTAACACCTTAACTTAAATTTTGTGGGTCGAGTTCAACAAAACTTATTACATTTTTATTACTTAAACTTCGATTTATTTCAAAAAGTTTAGCGATAATTTCGTTTGCTGTTTCGTTTTTTAATCGCATTAATATTTGATATCTAAATTGTCGTTTTGCTCTTTTTACAGGGCTTTTCATCGCTCCTAGATAGATAAATTTACTTAAATCTTCGTTTTTAATTTCAACAACTTGTTTATAAAATTCGCCGATAAAATCTTTAACCTTTTCTTCGTCTTCACTACATGCTAAAACTCTAACAATTTTAGAAAATGGTGGAAAATGCGTAACTTTTCTTAAATTTATTTCTTTTTCATAAAATTTTTCGTAATTATTTTGCTTAACGCAAGAATAAACAAAGTGTCTTGGCATATAGGTTTGCAAAACAACTTCGCCTTCTAAATTTGTTCGCCCCGCCCTACCAGAAACTTGAGTTAATAGGTTAAAAGTTCGGTCTGTTGAACGAAAATCTGCATAATGCAAACTTAAATCAGCATCAATTATTCCTACTAGACTTACACTATCAAAATTATGACCTTTTGCTATCATTTGCGTGCCAACTAAAATGGCAGGTTTTGTATTATTAAATTCTTCAATTATGTTAATATGTGCATTTTTTGTAGTCGTTGTATCGTTATCCATTCTAAACACTTTAACACTAGGGAATAAACTCTTAAGTTTTTCAACAACTTGCTCAGTTCCTATAGCACCTTTACGGACATTTTTGCTACCACATACTGGACATTTTGTTAAAACTTTATATCTATTGCCACAATAATGGCACTTTAATTTATTGTCTTCTTTATGATAAACTAAACTCACATCACAATCTTCACATTTAGGAACATATCCACAGTCTAAACACCTTAAAAAGGAAGTATATCCCCTACGATTTAAAAATATTAAGGCCTGTTCTTTTCGGTTAATACAATTAGACAATTTCATTTGAAGTAGTTTTGAAAACATACTAGAATTTCCTAGTCTTAACTCGCAAAGCATATCGACAATATTTATTTCGGGCAATTTTTTAGCAACTGCACGAGTCTTCATTTCAATAAGTTTTAATTTTCCATTTTGAGCATCATAATAACTTTCTATTGATGGTGTAGCACTACCAAGTATTAATTTTGCATTATTATAACTACACCTAAATTTTGCCACATCTTTAGCATTATATCGTGGGTTATTTTCACTATAATAACTGCCATCATGTTCTTCATCTATAATAATTGCACCTAAATTTTCTACTGGAGCAAAAACTGCACTTCTCGCTCCAATAACAACCTTTGCTTCCCCACGTTTAATCTTTAACCATTCATCAAGTTTTTCGCCACTAGATAATCCACTATGAATAATTGCCACATTATTAAAAACACTAGTAAATCGTTTAAAAAGTTGTGGGGTTAAGCCTATTTCGGGAACAAGCAAAATTGCAGATTTATTTTCGCTTAAAACCTTTTTTATTACTTCTATGTAAACTTCGGTTTTCCCACTAGCGGTTACACCAAAAAGTAAAAAATTATTGCTACTATCGTTTATAATTGTATCGACGGCATTTTGTTGCTGATTTGTTAGTGAAATTTTTTGTTTATTTTTATTTTCAAAATTATATGGAGTTCGGTTTTCTTTAAAATTTTCGGTAACTAAAACATTTTTTTTAATTAAAGTGTTTATACTACTTGTCGAAAACTTTTTAGAAAGTTCACTTAATTTAATTATGTTTAAATTAACATATTCTAATATCTCAGTTTGATTTTGATTAAATTTTATATTACTTAAATCTATTTCATCATTTATTTTTACAAATTTAACAAATTTTTCTTTAACATTATTTCTTACACTGCTTGGAACAAAAAGTCTTATACAATCGGCATATCTTAAATTATACGACTTTATTAAAAATTCCATTAATGCAATAATTTCGTCATTTAGATATGAAAAATCATCTAAACTCTTTATTATACTTTTTAGTTTAGATGAATCATAACTACTATTATTTTTTATTTTTAAAATATAACCTTCTTTAGAAAAATTGGCAAAAGGGACTAGCACCCTTTGACCAACCTTTAACTCTAAATTTTCTGGAATTATATAATCAAAAATTTTATCGACATTAGAATTTAAAATGTCAACTATAACTTCGGCAATCATAATTAATCGCTAGCAACTATAGTTCCGTTATAAACTTCTTCGGCAGCAATAGAAATTTCGTTTTCTTTGCTTTCTACATTTTCAATAATATTTTTCTTTTGAATTTCGTTCGCTCTACGAGCAACTAGGTTACAAAGTTTATATTTGTTACCAACTTTTTCAACTAATTCTTCTACTGGTGGTTCTAATAACATAAAAACTCCTTTATTTTAAATTATCTTTTATTAATTTTGTTGCAACTTCTGGTTTTGCTCTTCCTTTACTTGCTTTCATAACTTGCCCCATAAAGAAAGTCATTGTTTTTTCATTACCATTTTTATAATCTTCAACCGCTTTTGGATTATTTTTAATAACTTCTTTAACTATTTCTAAAATTTCATCTTCGTTGTTATTAACTTTTATGTTTAATCTTTCAGCACATGAATTTGCATCTTCATTTGTAAAGAAAATGTTTTCGAGAATTGTTGTTGCCCCAGTTCTTGTTATTTCCTTTCTATCTAACATTTTAAGCAAATTTACAAAATTGTCAACTGTTAAAGTAATATTTTCTTCAAAATTTAGTTCATTTTGTTTCATAAGTCTTAAAATATCACTCATTATAAAGTTACTAACCTGTTTTGGGTTATTGAATTTTTTAATACTTTCTTCAAAAAAGTCTGAAATTTGCTTATCGTTAGTTAAAACTTTTGCGTCGTATTCTGGCAAATTATATTTTTCAATGTATTCTTTTCTTCTAACCCTAGGAAGTCTTGGAAGATTTTTATAAATTTCTTCAACATAATCTTTATCTATCTTAATTGGTAACAAATCTGGGTCTGGAAAATACTTATAATCATTACTTTCTTCTTTGCTTCTTAAACTAAAGTTTTCGCCTAGTTCATCGTCCCATCTTAAAGTTTCTTGTTTAACTGTTTCGCCTTTTTCGTAAAGTTTAATTTGTCTATTTATTTCGTAATCTATTGCTCTTTGAACAGCCTTAAAACTACTCATATTTTTCATTTCAGTTCTATGATTTAATATTTTAGACCCCTTTTCTCTAACTGAAACATTGACATCGCAACGCAAACTACCTTCTTGCATTTTGCAGTCACTAACATCAATATATTTTAAAGTTTCTTTAATTGTTTCTAATACTTTAACTGCTTCTTCGCTAGAAGTTATATCGGGTTCGGTTACTATTTCAATTAGTGGAACACTACATCTATTAAAATCAATTAAACTTGCATTTAAAATTTTATCATGAGTAAGTTTTCCTGCGTCTTCTTCTAAGTGAATACGATTTAATCTAATTGATTTCTCTCCATTTTCGGTTTCAAAAGTTATTTTGCCATTTAAGCAAATTGGTTTTTCTAACTGGCTTATTTGATAAGATTTTGGAAGGTCGGGATAAAAGTAATTTTTTCTTTCAAAAATTGCCATATCATTAATGTCGCATTCAAACGAAAGTCCCGCTTTTATGCAATATTCAAAAGCTTTTTTATTAGGAACAGGAAGTGCCCCAGGAAGCCCCAAACAAACAGGGCAAACCTTACTATTACTAGATGCTCCAAACTTATTTTGACAACTACAAAAGTTTTTTGTTTTTGTTTTTAATTCGCTATGAATTTCAAGTCCTATAACTGCTTCGTATTCCATTAAACATTCCCCCCTTTGTTAGTTTCAAAAAATTCTGCTATATTTAATAGTTTTTGTTCAGTAAACTTGTCCCCAATTAGTTGCATACCTATTGGCATATTCGCGCTATCCTTTCCGCAAGGAATATTGATTGCTGGAAGTGATGCAATATTTACTGGAACAGTGAAAATATCACTTAAATACATTTTAATATGGTCGTTTACTTTTTCGCCTATTTTAAAAGCCGTAAATGGTGATGTTGGCGTTAAAATCACATCAACCTTACTAAATGCTTTATCAAATTCATTTTTAATTATTTGTTGAACCTTTTTTGCTTTTTTATAATAAGCATCGTAATAACCACTTGATAAAACAAAGTTACCAAGCATAATTCTTCTTTTAACTTCTTTTCCAAAACCTTCAGTTCTACTTTTATAATACAAATCTATTAAATCTTTGCTATCTTTTGCTCTATGACCATATCTAATACCATCAAATCTACCTAGGTTACTACTTGCTTCAGCACATGCTAAAGTGTAATATGTAGGAAGTGATTTATCTATTTTATCAAGTTTAATTTCAACAATTTCTGCACCATTATCTTTAAAAAACTTAATAGCACTATCTATTGCCTTTTTAACATCTTCATCCATGCCCATGTTTAAAAAGTTTGTAGGAACACCAATTTTTATACCTTTAACATTAGGGTTTAGGTTTTTAAAATAATCAGTTTTTTCTCTATTTTCGCTAGTAAATTCTTTTTCATCATAACCAGCAATTTCAGTTAGCATTATAGCACAGTCTTTTACTGTTTTAGTTAGTGGGCCAACTTGGTCTAAACTACTAGCATAAGCAACTAGTCCATAACGAGAAACTAGTCCATAAGTTGGTTTTAAACCAACAATTCCGCAAAAAGATGCTGGTTGACGAATTGAACCACCTGTATCTGAGCCAAGACTAGCATAGCATAAATTTGCTTTAACTGAGCAAGCACTACCACCACTGCTACCGCCCGGAACTTTAGTGTTATCTATAGGATTTAAAACATTACCAAAAGCACTATTTTCGTTAGAACTTCCCATAGCAAATTCGTCCATGTTTGCTTTACCTAAAATAACGGCATTATCACTTAAAAGTTTTTCTACAACTGTTGCATTGTATAAACTTTCATAACTTTCTAACATTTTACTACCACAAGTAGTTTTTGTGCCTATTAAGTTCAAATTGTCTTTAATAATAATAGGAACACCTGTTAAATATGAGCCTTTATGTTCATCTAAAATTTTATCTGCGTTTTCTGCTTCTTTTAAAGCATCTTCAAACCGAGTAGAAATTAATGCATTTAAGTGTTTATTTTTTTCAATATTTTCTATGCATAGTTTTGTTAATTCTACACTTGTTACTTTACGTTCTTTTAAAAGAGTGCTTACTTCATATAAACTTAAATCTAAATAATTCATTATTCTACCACCCTAGGAACAATAACCATGCCCCTTGCACTTTTTTCTGCATTTTTAATAACTTCACTTACACTTAAACTTTCTTTCACTTCATCTTCTCTTAAATCTTTTGCATTTATTATTTTACTGTAAGTTTCAACATTTTCGGTTTTTACACTTTGTAGTTCATCAATTTGTGCTAATGTTTTAGTAAATTCTTCTTTAAAATTTTCTAATTCTTCATCGTTAAAATTTAGTCTTGATAAATTTGCTAAATGTTTAACTAAATCTGTAGTAATTTCCATAATATCTCCTAATTCATTATTATATATTAATTCCTAAAATTTTTCAACTATTTATTTAACATTTCTATTAATTCTTGCTCATTGATAACTTTTATGTTTAATTGTTGCGCTTTTGTTAGTTTACTGCCAGCATCAACACCAGCTACTACTAAGTCTGTATTTTTACTTACACTCTCGGTAACTTTCGCTCCTAAACTTAATAAAATTTCAGTTAATTCTTGTCTTTTAAAATTAATAAGTGTTCCAGTTAAAACAATAGTTTTATCTTTAAAAAAGTTATCTTTAACTTCTTTTAAACTAAGTTCCTCTATCTTAACACCTTTTTCTAGAATTTTGTTAATTAATATAATGTTTTTTTCATTTTTAAAATATTCAATAATAGAATTTGCAACTATTTCTCCAATATCTTTTATTTCTATCAAATCTTCATTAGTCGCATTTTTTAAATTCTCTAAAGTCTTAAATTTATTTGCTAAATCTCTAGCCGTTTTTTTGCCAACATTTAATATCCCTATTGCAAAAATAAATTTACTTAAACTAACATTTTTACTTTTTTCTATACTATTTAAAATATTGTTTGTTTTTTTGTCTTTAAATTTTTCTAAAACTATTAAATCATCATACTTTAAATCATATAAATCTGCAACACTTCTTAAATTTAATTTGTCATAAAATAAATCTATAGTTTTATCGCTAATTCCATCTATATTTAATGCATCACGACTAGCATAATGAACAATCCGTTCTTTTATTTGCTCAGGACAAGCATATGTGTTATAACAATATAAATTTGGCCCAACATCTACAAGTTTACTACCACAACTAGGACAAAACTCTATTTTTTCTATTTTTTTACTATCATCAAATTTTTCAGCAAGTCCTAAAATTTCTGGTATAACTTCGTTGCTTCTTCTTATAAAAACTCTACTATTAAGCATAACTTTTTTACGCAAAATATCTTCATAATTATTAAGTGTCGCTTTAGTTATTGTTGCCCCAGCAAGTTCTACAGGTTCTAAAATTGCCCCAGGAGTAATTTTCCCAGTTCTACCTACCGTCCACACAATATCTTTTAAAATAGTTGAAGTTTCTTCGGCTTCAAACTTAAATGCTATTGCCCATTTAGGAAACTTAATAGTATAACCAAAAATTTCTCTATCTTTTACATTATTTAATTTTAAAACTGCGCCATCTATTAAAAAATCTAAACTTCTTCTAGACACATCAATTTCTTCAAAAGTTTGTTTAATTTCTTCAAAATCACTTGTTAATTTAAAGTTACTAACTACATAAAACTTATTTTCTTTTAAAAACTCCTGCATTTCTTTTTGAGTTTTAAAAGTTTTGCCTTCAATATAGTTTACAGAGTAACAAATTACATCTAAATTTCTACTTTTAGTTACTTTAGGGTCTAAATTTCTTAGTCCGCCCGCTGCTGCATTTCTTGCATTTTTTAACTGGTCATCGGGGTGCATTTTATTAAAATTTTCTAGTTCGCTAAGTTTCATAATGCACTCACCTTGAACTACTACTGTGTTTTTATAATTTATTGTTAGTGGAACAGTTCTAATTGTTTTAACTTGTGCTAAAACATCTTCGCCAACTTGTCCATTACCCCTAGTAGTTGCTTTTGTTAAAATGCCATTTTCGTATGTTAAAACGCAAGAAAGCCCATCATATTTATAGTCTAAAACAAACTCAGCATCTTTAACTTTACTTTTTATGTCAAAAACCCATTTTTCTAAGTCTATATAACTATTTACTTTTTCAAGTGAAAAAAGTGGAACAATATGTTCTTGTTTTTTAAAACCTTTTAAAACTTCACCACCAACTTTTTGACTTGGAGAATCAGGAAGCACTATTCCTGTTTCGTTTTCAAGTTTAAGTAATTCGTCATAAAGTTTGTCCCATTCTTTATCACTAATAGTAGGATTATCTAAAACATAATAATTGTAGTTATGCTTATTTATAATTTCTACCAGTTCATGTAATCTGTCCATTTTTTACTCCAATTTATAATTTTGTTAAAGGTGCTATATTAATTATCAATTCTTTAGTCCCTATGCCCTTAAAACTAATTTTACCCATATCTCCATTAATAGATAAAATAATACCTTCGCCAAATTTAGTATGTCTTACTCTATCGCCAACTTTAAAGTCTTTGTCATCTACATTACTTATTTTTATCTCAGTCGCTTTAGTAACACTAACATTTTCTGGTTTGCTAAATTCTCCACTACCATAATTATTGCTAAAACTAGAATAATTAGACCCATTTTTATAGCCTTCATCGTGATTATATCTAGTATATCCACCATAGCAATCATCTTGGAAACTATTTCTATAGTCGTTTTGATAAGTTTTAACAAATCCTAAATCTTTTAAAAAGTTAGATGCTTTTTCATCACGAGTATAACCATACATAAATCTTTTTTTACAACTAGACAAAAATAGTCTTTCCATTCCACGAGTAACTGCTACATACATAAGTCTTCTTTCTTCTTCATCATCACATTCACTATCTTGCCTACATAGAGGGAAAATTCCTTCTTCTAAGCCAATAATAAACACGCATTTAAACTCTAAGCCTTTGCTGGCATGAACAGTTGCAATAGTAACAACATCTTCATCTTCATCGTAAGAATCCATATCACTTACAAGCGTTACACTTTGAAGATATGAACTAATTGTTGAGTCTTCATTATTTTTGCTAAATTCTTTAATAGATAAAACCAACTGCTCAATGTTAAGCATACGGTTTTTATCTTCTTCTTCCTTATTTAAAAACTCTTCTAAATTTAATCTCGCAATAATATATTCAACTATATTTAATAATTCTAATTCATCTTTCTTTTGAATAAAATCTAAAAACAAATTTTGAAGTGGTAAAAGTTTAGTTAATATTGCACCTTTTACATTAAAATTTTGTAGGTTTAATAAGTTTTCTAACATCGATTTTGTAGGGTCTAAATTTTTTAAAGTTTGCACAGTTGCTTCACCAACATTTCTTTTAGGCCAATTTGCAATTTTAGCAAAACTAACATCATCTTTAGGGTTATTTAAAACTTTTAAGTATGCTAAAAAGTTTTTGATTTCAAGTCTGTCATAGAATTTCATACCGCCATAAACACGATAATTTATGCCATAGTTTAATAATTTTTCTTCAATATTTCTTGTTAAAGAGTTTAAGCGAACTAAAATTGCAATATCTTTATAACTATAATTATCATAGTTTTTTAGCGCTAATATTGTGCTAGCAACATTTTCTGCTTCTTCTCTTTCGTCATAACAACTTTTATATTCAATTTGTTTGCCTAAATCGTTATCTGTCCAAAGTTTTTTATCTATTCGTTGAATATTTTTTGAAATTATTTTATTAGCACCTTCAATTATTTTTTTAGTGCTTCTATAATTTTGCTCCAATTTTATTATTTCAACATTGTCAAAATCTTTAGTAAAATTAGATATATTTTTGTAATTTGCTCCTCTCCAACTATAAATACATTGGTCTTCATCACCAACTACAAAAACATTATTGTTTGTTCCTGCAAGTAGTTTTATAAAATCATATTGAATTTCGTTAGTATCTTGAAATTCATCTACTAAAATATGTTTAAATTTATTTTGATAATATGATAAAACATCACTATTGGTTTTTAGTAGCATAAAAGTTTTTTGTAATAAATCATCAAAGTCAAAAGCATTATTTTCTCGCATTTTATCTTCATATAATTTAATGCATTTTACTATTTCATCAATGTTACTATCAAAAGCATTATCGTTTAAATATTTATCTAATGTTTGAAATTTATTTTTAAAATTTGATATATGAAATAATAAGTTCTTTTTAAACTTGTCATCATTATAACCATTATCTTTTAAAATTTCTGTAATTATTTTATTTTTATCACTTTCATCATAAATAGTAAAATTAGAGTTATAACCATTTAGTTTACTAGCATTTTCTCTTAAAATTCTAACACAACTACTATGAAAAGTGCTAATCCATAATCTTCTTACATCTAAACCCTTTTCACTTAATCTTTCTTTCATAACTCCACTAGCTTTATTAGTGAAAGTAATTGCTAAGATATTTTCTGGATTTATGTATTTACAATTTATTAAGTTTAAAATTCTTTCTGTTAAAACACGAGTTTTACCACTACCTGCACCAGCGGTAACTAATATATGTTTACTATTAGATAACACCGCCATTTTTTGCATTTCATTTAACTTTAAGTCTAAAAAATTATCCATGATTTTATTATAGCACAACACAGTTTTAATTCAAACAAAAACGCATATATTTTAAAATTTAGTATTGACAAATCTAGAATAATTGTTTATATTATTATTAAATATAAAGGGGTTAAAAATGTTAGATATTTTATACGAAAAATTACTTGATTATTATAATAAGTTAAACAATTTAGGTATGCAAGAAAAAGACAAAATAATTTCAGTTAATGATTACTCAAGAAAACTATTTAATCATATTAATAGCAGTAACTTTTTTGTTTTACAAATAGTTGATAAAGAGAATAATAAAAAATATTATCAAGCATATTACGACAAAAAAACAAAAAAAATTCAAACTCAACATGCTATTAGTTTTAATGTTAAAGATTTAAATAAATTTTCTTATAGAATTGGTTTTTTAAATTATGATGATATTACAGCGAATGTTAAAAGCAAAATGAATGATAATAGTGATAAAATTGTTAAAAATAGTTTAAATAGTTCTAACGAAAATATAGTTGATGTTACATATAAATATCTAAAAAAATTTTTCTTAAACCATTATAATTCTTATAGTATATTTAGAGAAGCCGGTGTAGATAGTTATTCGCGAAATTTATGCTATGATTTAATAACTAAAAGTTATACTTTAAAAAATTTATATGTAATAAAAGACAATATATCTAAAGAATATATGCAATGCTATTATGATAAAAAAATAAAAAAATTTGTAACAAGAAATAATAAAGAATTAAGTAAAAAAGAATTTAAAAAACTTTATGTTAGAAATGGTTGTTTAGATTACAATGATATGAGATATAATGTAGGCTTAGAAATATTTAAAAATAAAGGAAAAACTGCTTCAAAAAATTGGTTAAGAACTTGGTTAAGAGAACCCGAAGTTTATGTGATAATTAATAGTTATGAAAAAGACCTATTTGATGTTATTTCTAACGACAAAACTTTAAATTAAATAATATGAAAAAGGAACAAATAAGTTCCTTTTTTTGTTAGTTAAAATTAAATATCAGCGTTAATTATGCCATAACCTTCAATGTTTTTATCGTTTAAAATAGATTTACAATTTTTAAGCAATATATATTTTAATTGATTAGGTGTTATTTTAGGATATTTATCTATAAGTAACGCACACACTCCAGCAACTATTGGAGTTGCAACACTTGTTCCACTCATTTTAGTAAAAAATGTTTTATCGTTTTTAAGACCTTTGATATTTACTCCACTTGCTATACAGTCTGGCTTATAATAGTTAAAAGCGGGCCCACGAGAAGAAAATTCTGCAACATCAAAATCTTCCACTTTAAAATTTCCATTTTCATCTCTTTTATCGTTTAAAGCACCAACAGTAATAATTTTATTAGATATTCCTGGGCTTTTTATTGTTTCCATCTCTGGCCCACTATTCCCCGCTGCCGCAACAACGGTTACACCACTATTCCATAATCTTTCCGCCCCTTTTAGTAGTGGGTCGTTATTTTTAAGCGGACTAGCACCAAAACTCATACAAACCACTTTTATATTATATCTATCTTTGTTATCGTAAACCCATTGCATCGCTTGAAGAATTGTAAATGCCCCAGTTTCGCCTTTTTCATCTAAAGCTTTTAAACTAATTAAATTACAACTTGGTGCTATTCCACAATATTTTGAGTTTATATTTCCATGTCCACCAATAACTCCAGCAACAAAAGTGCCATGACCATTGTCATCATAAGCATAGTTTTTGTTTTTAACAAAATCTTGAAAGCAAATTATTCTATTTTTAGGGAAAATGAAATCTATATGTGGATAAATTCCTGTATCTATGACGGCGACTGTAACGCCCTTGCCTGTAAAACCTTGCTCTTTTAATTTATCTACATTAATAATTTTTTGCGCAATATCTATTTGAGCAAAAACTTTCGCTTCACTTGTTATGTAATCTACATGATTAAAATTCGCTAAACTATATATATTGTTTTTATCAAGTTTTAAACCGAAAGCATTAATAAATGGAAATTCTAAATATGTAAAATTCTTTTCTAAGTATTTTTTTGTTAAGTTAAAATTATTTGAATAGACTAAGCATTCTAATTTTTTTTGATTAACTTCTAAAAATTCTACTTCTTTAATTAAATTTGGGTCAATTTTATTCATTTATTTACCTATTATATCTATTAATTTTTTTAAATTATCTTTTTCTTTATCGTTCATCATTGGTGCTAAATTAGAATATATATTGTTTAATTGCTGTTTATTTAAATTTCCCTTTGCTTTTTCCCTGCTAGCAACTTTAATTAATTCATCATAGAGTTCACTACTAGATTTGTTTTTATATTTGTTTACTAGTTCTTCATAGTTAACATCGACTTTACTTTCTAACTCTTTCGCCTTTTCTAAATTTTCATTATTTTTACAAAAATTTTCAAAATCCATGGTTTTTCTCCTTTTTTTATGTCTAAATTAATATATGATTTCATATATTTATAATGATAATTATTAAGGAGTTTTTATGCAAAATTTATATAATAAAGGTTACAATCCAATAGTTGAAACCATGAATAACAATTATTTAAATACATATGGCAATATGCAAAATAATGAAAATGATTTAACGAATAACTCACAAAATACGCAAAATCAATCGCAAAATAACGAAAATTCCGCTAACACTAACACTCAAAACATTAATCCTAACACTTTAAATAATATGAGTGGCTTATTAAATATGCTAGGTGGGAATTCAAATAATTCGTTAGATTTATTAAAAAATTTAATGAGTGGTAACAACTCGCTAAACAAAAATGAGTTACTTATGAATTTGTTAACAAGTATGAACAATAAAACATCAACTCAAAGTAATAAAAAAACTGCTACCATAACTGATAGCGATTTTTCTAATTTAGTAAATATTGATGATTATAATTTTATAGATTAAACTAATTCTAAAATTATTTGATTTAAAACTTTAAACCCTAAATCTGTTGCAAATAAATAATCATTTTTTATTTCTATTAAACCTAAATTTTTTAAATTTTCTATTTGTTTATTTTTTTCTATAGTTAAATCTTCGTTAAATTTTTGTTTAAATTCAACTAAATTTATTCCCTGTGCTTTTCGTAAATTAAGCATTATAAATTCTTCTTTTTGCTCTAATAAAGAAAGTTTATAACTATTTTTTATAGGTTTTTTATTTTCGTCCAAACTATTAAAATAATCTTTTAGTTTTTCAAAATTTTCACTTCTTTCATTATTTATTTTACTATGAGAATTTAACCCTAACCCTAAATAATCTTGACAATTCCAATAAACTAAATTATGCTTACATTCTTTTTGAAATTTAGCAAAATTAGAAACTTCATATCTATAAATATTATGTTTTTTTAAATAATCTAAAACAAAATCATACATTTTAACACTTTCATCTTCACTAGGCAAACTTATCTCTTTATTTTTAACCATTAAATATAATGGTGTTCCTTCTTCTAAAATTAAACTATAACAAGAAATATGTTCTATTTTTAATTTTAATAATAGTTTTAGAGTGTTTTTTACATCTTTTATAGTTTGATTAGGAAGACCTATTAACATATCTGCATTTATATTTTTAAAATTATACTTTTTTGCGATTTTTACGGCTTTTATAAAGTCTTTTTTTGTGTGTATTCGATTAACCAACTTTAAAATTTTGTCATTAGATGACTGCAATCCAAAACTAATTCTATTAATTCCACATTCTTTATATTCCCTTGCCCGATATTCATCAAAACTATTAGGGTTACATTCTATAGTTATTTCGGCATCACTATCAATAGTAAAACATTTCTTTAATTTATCAAAAATTTTAGTAATTTCTCCTAGCCCCAAAACACTTGGAGTTCCCCCACCAATAAAAATTGTTTTTAAATAAAGATTTTTGTCTTTATAAAGTTCAATTTCTTTTAATAAATATTCCACATATTCTCTTTGTGTTTTGTAACCATATTCAAAAGAAACAAAATTACAATAATAACATTTACTAGCACAAAAAGGTATATGAATATATAAACTAATATTTTTCATATTGTTTTTTAAGTTATCGTTTTTCACTATCCCTACATTTTGCATACTTAATTTTAACACAAAAATTTTTATTTACAAAAAAGATGAAGCAATTTAGCCTCATCTTAGTAAAAAACATTAATCTTTTTTATAGTTTTGTTAAACTACATTTTGATTTTACCATAAAAAATAAATAAATGCAAACAAAATTTAACATTTTTAAAAAGTTTTTTAAAAAATATTAATTTTGTAAAAAATTATTCGACTTTTTGCCTTAATATATCATTTTTATGCAAAATAATATCGGTTTTAATGTAAAGTGGTTGTTGAACTTTATATGCGTCCATCACTTTAGCCCCTTCTGTATTTAATAATTCTGTAACTACTATTGTTTTATTAAAACTATCAGTTGGGCTTAATATTTCTAGTGTATCACCTACTTTAAATCGGTTTCTTTGCTCTATTAATGCATAACCATTTTTACTATCTTCTTTAACAAGTGCCATAAATTCATAACTTTGAATAGGGGTTGAAGTTTCTAAACATTCTTTGTCGTTACTTCCAAAATAAAATCCTGTTGTATATCTTCTATGACTTGCTTTTTCTAGTTCGTCTTTTAGTATAGTATTAAAACTCTTGCCATTATAAAAATCATCTATTGCTCTTCTATAAGCATTTGTAACTGTTGCAACATAATAAGGGCTTTTCATTCTTCCTTCTATTTTAAAACTTCTTACTCCAGCATCATAAAGTTCTTTTATATATTCTATCATGCATAAATCTTTAGAATTTAAAATATAAGTGCCTTTGTCGTCTTCTTGAATATCTAAATAATTATCTCGGTTTTTTTCTCTAATAGAATATTCCCACCTGCAAGCCTGAACACACGCCCCACGATTGGAATCTCTACCTGTTAAATAGTTAGAAAGTAAACATCTTCCACTGTAACTTATGCACATAGCACCATGTATAAAAGTTTCTAAAACAATATCTTTAGGAAGATAATCTCTAATTTCTTTTATTTCATTAATGCTTAATTCTCGTGCCAAAACTAATCTTTTAGCACCATATTTTACATACTCCATTGCCGAATATTTATTTGTTACACTAGCTTGAGTAGAAACATGAATTTCCATATTAGGAGCGACATTTTTAATTACGCTCATTATACCAATATCGCTAACTATCACAGCATCAACTTTAATTTCGTCTAAATATTTAACATACTCTTCTAAACCATTAAAATCACTATTGTGTGCTAAAATATTTAAAGTTATATAACATTTTTTACCTAAACTATGAGCAAATTCTACACTTTGTTTTAATTCCTCTTCATCAAAATTAGAAGAAAAAGCACGAAGACCAAACTTCTTCCCTGCCATATAAACAGCATCTGCCCCAAAGTAGAAAGCAGTTTTTAATTTTTCCATATCGCCCGCTGGGCTTAATAATTCAATTTTATCCATATATTTATTATAACATATAAATTAAAAAAATTAAAACAAACAGAAAATTATTTGTAAATATTTTTTAATTAATTATAATAATTATATGAAAACAAAACAAAAAGTAAAAATTAAAAAAGTAAAAATAGATAAATATTATAAGCGAATATTTTGCTTAATAGTTACATTAATATCGCTTTTAACCTTTTTTATTGCTACTTGGTTTTGCGGAGACACATCTACTATAAATTACATAAATGCGTATGATTTTTCAATTGAGCCAACTAAAATAGAAATAACTAAACACCCTACAGAAAATTATGTAGAAATCAACAATAAAACTGGTAGACCACTTAAAATTTTACAATTAAGTGATTTACATATTGGCTGTGGATATTTGTCTTTATCTTTAGACAAAAAACTTGTAAATGAAGTTTTTAAATGTGTTAGCATTGTAAATCCTGATTTAATTATAGTTACTGGCGATGCGATTTCACCTATTTATATAACAAGTGGGACAAGAAACAGTTATTTACAAATAGATGCTTTTATTAATTTAATGGAAAAATTAAATAGACCATATACATATACTTTTGGTAACCACGATGAAAGAGGTCTTGCCAGTAAAAAATATTTTTCAAATAGACTTGAACTTGCACCGAATTCTTTTTATTTAAGCGGAGATAAAAACTTAAGTGGTGAAGGCAATTATTATGCTAAAGTTTTAAATGATGGAATACTTGTTTCTTCTTTAATGTTTTTAGATAATGGAACTGGTAATTTTATTGAAAGATATAAAGGAATAGACAATAATCAATTGGTGTGGTATGAAAAAAGTATAAATAGTTTAAAACAAGAAAAGTCAACAATTAAAAATCTTTTATTTATGCATATTCCTTTGCCCGAATATAAAAATGCATATACTAGATGGTCTAGTGGCGATGAAAACTATGTTAAAATTTTAGGCTCTAAAAATGAAAAATTTAGTCCTACAAAACAAAATGGCTTATATGAAAAAATTAAAAATCTTGATGTAACAAAATGGCTATTTTGCGGTCACAACCACACAAACAATTTTTCAATTTTAGAACTCTCAACAGGTATAACTTTCTCTTATGGCATGAGTATGGATTATTCAGCCTATCCCCTTTTAAAATTTAAAAATGAATATCGTGGTGGAAAAACAATAGAAATTAATAGTTTAGGCGAAGTTAGTATAAAACTTGCCCCTCAAAAATTAAATTATACTGAATGTGTTATGTGATTTTTTAAAAAGACTTTATTATAATAAAAAAAAGGAGTTTACTTTTTAGTATTACTCCTTTTATTTTTTATTTTGTTTCAAAAATTATTATGTTTTCTATTTTACATTTAATTATTATTTTTTTAATTTTTCTTTTTCTTTCTTCTTGCTTAGTTTTCATTTGAGTAATCGTCATACATATCGTCAATATCTATAAAATATTTCTTGAAATTGTTTGGGTCATAATAAATTGCAACTAATTTATTAAATATATTAAAACTATCTAGTTTAGGATAATTTTGTTTAAAAAATACAACTTGACCTGATAATTTGTAAGCACATTCTACAGTATATGGCACATTGCCATTATACATAATTCCACTAGTTTTTTGAGAAACATCGGTTATTTTTGCATAAATTTTTTGTCCATTTTCTTTTAACCAATTAATTTTTTTATTTTTTACTCTAATTCCTATAATGCACCCTAGAGAAACCCCTAAAAACAAAATTGCTAAACTACCCATAATAATAGGAAGACTGTTTAACGAACTTTCTACATGTATATCATAAACATTATGTGGATTGTATCTTATATTAAGTTTTTGTCCCAATTGCCAACTACTATCATAATCTTTTAATGGTGCATTTACAACACGCCCACTCTCAGCATCAAAAGACACATAAATTATTTCGTCATAATAATTAACTTGCGTTATTGTTGCTTCGGCTTTAGTGTAATATTTTTTTACTGTTAATGATTGATTAAATGTTATAATAGAAAAACAACCAAAAAACACACCAAAAACAAGTAAAATAATTATTGAAGCGATAAGCCCTTTATTTTTTTTCATTTTCTTCTCCATCTATGCTATTTATTCTTTCTAAGTGTCTACCCCCTGCAAACGGAGTAAATAAAAAGTTTTTAATCATTTTTTTATACAAAAAACTTTTACCCTTTAACACTAAAACATTACAGTCGTTATGTTCTCTACAAAGTTTACTTGCTTTTGTGGTGTAACAAAGTCCTGCTCTAATGCCTTTAAATCTATTAGCAACAATACTCATACCTATTCCACTTTTACAAATTAAAATACCTTTATTTTCGCCATTTTCTAAAACCTTTTCGCAAAGTTTTTTGCCAAAGTCCACATAACTTACACTTTTTATGCTATTAGTGCCTAAATCTTCAAATTTAATATCCATTTTCGATAAATATTTTTTAATTTTTTCTTTCAATAAATATCCACCATGGTCGCTTGCTAAATAAATCATATAAATATTATATTATTTTTTATAACTTTTAACAAATATTTTTATTAAAAACTATAAAAAAATGTGCTTATGCACATTTTTAAATAATTTTATAGATGTTTACTAAATCCATTTGTTTTCGGTCTTTAACTAAAATATTGCCCTTATTTACTCTATTAGAGTATAAAATATTAGAAGTATCAACAATATAATTTTTATTTTTGTTATCTACAACAAATAAATCATAATCTGTATCAACTAAATCGGCAAAAATTAGCTTATCACCAACACTTTCGCCTTTACCTAAACTATAAACTTTTACACCTTTTCTACTTCGAGAAAGTAATTCAAAGTTATTTAATTCAAGTTTTTTACTATAACCTTTATTTGTTGCAACTAAAATATCATTTTTAACTGTTTGACTAGCAAAAATTACATAGTCATCATCATTTAAACTAATACCTTTTACGCCTTGAGCAGTTTTACTAGTTTTAGGAATATCATCGCATTTAGCATATAGCCCCATGCCTAGTTTTGTTATAAAAATAACATTTTTCTTTTCATCAAAAATCTCTAAATTTATAACTTCATCATCTTTTAATTTAATGCTACTTGAAATATTTTTTGTAACATTAAATTCACTACCATCGGTCAATTTAACTAAACCATTTTTAGTATAGAAGATAAATGTTTGTTTATATAGTTTTTCATTTTCTTCAAAAATTTTAACTACTTTTTCTTCTGGGTTAAATCCTACAATTAAATCTTTTAAGAATATGCCCCTATCTTTAAATCTCGCTTCAATTATTTTATCTACACTTATTTTATAAATATTACCTAAATTTGTAAAAATCAATATGTTTTTATCACTAGAAGTTAAAATTATATTTGAGTGAATTTCGTTTAAAGTGCTTTTTTCGTCTATAATTTTTGGATATTTTAAATATGTTTTTTCTGGTATTTTTTTAATTGCTTGTTTTTCGGTTGTTAAAACATAATAAGGTTTAACTACTTTTATAATATCTTCTTCTTTAATTTCGGCATTCTCTTTAACAATTTCAGTTTTTCTTTTAGAATTAAATTTTTTCTTTATTTCTAACATTTCTTCTTTAACAACATTATATTGTAATTTTTCACTATTTACAATTTTTGTAAGTTTGTTAATTAATTTTAGAAGTTCTGCAATTTCGGCTCGCAATTTTTCAACTTCAAGATTTGTAAGTCTACTTAATCTCATATCCATTATTGCTTGTGCTTGTCTTTCACTTAAGTCATAACGTTGTTTTAATGTTTGTTTCGCTTCAACTGTAGACGCACTATTTTTAATTATTTTAACTATTTCATCAATGTTTTCTATTGCAATAATTAGTCCGTGCAAAATATGTTCTCTTTCTTTTGCAATATTCAAATCGTAAGTTGTTCGTTTTAAAACAACATCTTTTTGATAACGAGTATAATAACCTAAAATATCTTTTAATGTTAGTAGTTTTGGTTTTCCATCGGCTATAGCCATCATGTTTATACCAAAAGTTGTTTGTAAGTCGGAATATTTATATAAATAATTAATAATTTTTTGTGGGTCTGTGCCACCTTTTAAGGTTATTACGCCCCTAACACCTTGTCTACCACTTTCATCTCTTATATCTGTTATGCAAGACAAAGTTTCTTTATTATTTTCTTTTAATTCATAAATCTTTTGCAAACATTGTGCTTTATTTACACCATAAGGGAATTCAGTTATAACTAAATTGATTTTATCACCCTTTGTAGGTTCAACTTCAATTTTTGCTCTTAATATAACCTTTCCTTTACCCGTTTCATATGCTTGTTTAACTTCGTTTAATCCTACAATAACACCACCAGTTGGGAAATCAGGACCATGTAAAATATCCATTAATTCATCAACTGTAATATTAGGATTATCTATATATGCTACACAAGCATCAATACTTTCTCCTAAGTTATGGCTAGCAAATTTTGTTGCAATACCAACCGCAATACCCATGTTACCATTTACTAAAATATTTGGAAAACGGCTTGGCAAAGTGTCTGGTTCTAGTAGTTTATCATCATAGTTTAAACTCCATTTAACAGTATCTTTTTCAATATCTTTAAGTAGTTCTAAACTTAATTCTTTTAATTTTGCTTCAGTATAACGATAAGCAGCTGCCCCATCGCCGTCCATAGAACCGAAGTTTCCATGACCAAAAACTAAAGGTTCACGCATATTGAAATCTTGAGCAAGTTTAACCATGGCATCGTAAACTGAAGTATCGCCATGTGGATGATATTTACCTATAACATCGCCAACAATTGTTGCTGATTTTCTAAAAGGTTTATCTGGAGTTAAACCTTGTTCATACATATCGTAAATAATTCTTCTTTGAACTGGTTTTAAACCATCTTCAACTCTAGGAAGTGCCCTATCTAAAATAACATACTCAGAGTAAGGCATCATGGCATCATTCATTACTTGTTTAATGCTTTTTAAAATGTTTCCTTCTTCATCATATTCAATGTTGTTATCATCGTCATTAAAGTCACCACCATCAAAGTTGTTATTTTCAAAGTTATTATCATCAAAATTATCATTAGAAGAAATATTTTCTTGATTATTTTCTTTTTCAAAATCTTCAACTTCAGCATCAACAACATAATCGTTTAAATCTGCAACTTGTTTTTTCTTTTTATATTCATTTAGTCTTGTTGAAGATTTCTTAACAATTTTATCACTAACTATGTTTTCACTACCTTTGCTTTCAGTTTTTTTAGTTTTAGAAGTTTTTTTATCTTTTTCTAAAAATAAGTCGTCAAACATCATTTGATTTTTTTGTGGAGTTTTATTTTCTTCTTCGTTATTTTCTTCTAAATCTCTTTCGTCAAAAATCATTTTTTCTCCTCTATAAAATTATCTATTTTATTAAAATTTGCATTTTGGGTTATATAATTTTTACGGGCTTCAATATCATCACCCATCCAAGTAGTTATAAATTTTTCAGCTTCTATAGCATCGTCTATTGTAACTTTAATTAGTTTTCGATTTTTAGGATCCATAGTAGTTTCCCACAATTGTTCTGGGTCCATTTCTCCAAGTCCTTTATAACGCTGAACTTCATAACCCTTACCCAGCGATTTTTTTGCTTCTTCTAAATCGAAATTAGTATAAGCATAAATCACTTTATCTTTTTTATAAACTTTATAAAGTGGTGGCATACCCAAATAAACATGACCTTCTTTAATTAGTTGTGGCATATACCTATAAAAGAAAGTTAGCAAAATTGCTTTTATATGTCCACCATCTTGGTCGGCATCTGATAAGATTATAATTTTATGATATTTTAAACTATTTATATCAAAATTTTCGGCAATTCCTGTGCCTAAAGCACTAATTATTGTTTGTATTTCTTCATTTTGAAGTGCTTGCTCTAATCGTTTTTTCTCAACATTAAGTGGTTTTCCCCTAAGTGGTAAAATTGCTTGAAAAAATCTATCACGACCTTGCTTTGCACTTCCACCTGCAGAATCTCCTTCTACAATAAACACTTCATTAAGTTCGGCTTTTCTGCCTGTGCAAGAAGCAAATTTTCCTATTAAATTAAAGGTTTCAGCATTGTTTTTGTGCCTAGATAGTTCCTTTGCCTTTTTAACACTTTCTCTAGTTTTTGCTGCTTGTTTTGCTTTATTTATTATAATTTCAAAATTCTTTTTGTTTTCGTTTTTTACTAAAAGTTTTTCTAGTTCAGCATACACTATATTTTCTACTTCGCTTTTTGCTTCAGGGTTACCTAATTTTGCTTTTGTTTGACCTTCAAATTGAACATTTCTCATATTGATAGATAAAACTACCGTTAAGCCTTCTCTAAAGTCATCACCTAGTAAATTTGCTTCTTTATCTTTTAAAAAGTTATACTTTCTTGCTGTTTCATTAAAAATTCTAGTTAATGCACTTTTAAACCCAGTTTCGTGAGTCCCACCTTCGTTAGTTGGAATGTTATTAACAAACGAATAAATATTTTCTACATACTCATCAGTATGAATAAAACTTGCTTTTACTTTTACAATATTACTTTCGCCTTCTAAATAAAAAGGATTAGGATATAATTGTTTTTTATTTGCCGTAATATCTAAAACAAAATCTTTAATTCCGCCGTCAAACTTAAATTGTTTAACAAAAGGTTTTTCATCTCTATCATCAACAAAATTTATAATTAGTCCCTTATTTAAGTAAGCGAGTTCTTTTAACTTATTAAAAATGATTTCTCTATTAAAAGTTAAATCTTTAAAAACTCTTTTATCTGGTAAAAAATGAACTTTTGTGCCAGTTTCTTTTGTTTCGCCAATTTCTTTTAAATGACTTTTTACAATACCACTTTTTATAACACCATTTACTTCTTTACTTTCAAACTCGGCATAGTATATTTTTCCATCTCTTTTAACTGTTACATTAAACCATTCACTTAATGCGTTTGCAACACTAGCACCAACTCCATGTAAACCACCAGAATATTTATAATTATCACTTTCAAATTTACCACCAGCGTGTAGTTGAGTATAAACGACTTCAACACCACTTATTTTTAATTTTGGATGAATATCTACTGGAACGCCACGACCATTATCTTCTACACTGCAACTGCCGTCTTTATATAAAGTAACCGAAATTTTATTACCATAGCCGTTAGAAATTTCATCAATAGAGTTATCTATAATTTCCCACAATAAGTGATGATAACCTTTACTTCCTGTTGTCCCTATATACATTCCCGGTCTCATTCTTACAGCATCTAAGCCTTCTAAAACTTCTATATCTTTTGCATTATAACCTTTAGCCAATTTATCTTCCCCCTAGTTATTAGATAACCAAAAATTAAATTTATCAAAATTAAGTTTACAAAATTTTTCTAAAATTTCATAATCATTTTTACTATTTTCGCCAACTTTTTTTAAAATGTCAGGTCTACAATTAATAAAATCTAAAAACTCAGTTTTAAAAAAATTAAAAATTTCTTTACTTTTTAATTTATCGCTATTTCGTAAATTATAATTAATTATCCCAACATAATTTTTTAGTGCTTCTTTTTCTGTTTCACTTGAATTATAAATATAATAACCATTTTGATAACTTAAACTACCTAATTTAAATTCTTTGTAATATAAATTTATCATTATTCTTCTCGCTCCTTTGCAAATTTCATAGATTGCTTACAAATTTCTAAATCTAATTGTTTAACTCTGTCTTTTACACCTAAAAGTAATGTTTCTTTAAAAATTTCAGGTAGTTTTCGTTTATAAATAGAGCAAATAAAATTTATTTCCGCTTCAAAATCTAATTCTTTAAATTTATCATAAAGTAATTCTAATTTTTTATTCCTTAAAATTTCTAATGCTAAATTTTCTACTATGTAATCTTCTTCACTACTCCTTGTTTTATTTTTACCCGCAATATAAAATCTCGTTTTTTCTAAAACACCATTTGAATAATAATTATTCCCTGTCTTTAATGACGAATTAATTAATGCAATATCTTTTTCACTATAATTTAAAAATAGACAAAATCCGTTATCAAACATAGGTGCTAATTTTAAAACTTTTTCACCCATTTTATTTTTTTCAATCAACAATTCAATATTGCTTGCATGCCTATCAGTCTGAATTAACAAATAATCCATTAGTGCCATTTCTTTTAATTCTTGCTCTAAATTTTCATCTATTTTTAAATTATTATCTTCAGCAAAAAACTTACAAATTTTAAAAACTGCATCACAAGAATATTTTACTTTATCATATTTGTATTTCTCTTTTAACAATCTTAAAGATACTGTTTCAACAACATTTTTATTCCTAAAATCTTCAACAAGTGTTCCCCAAGATTTATCATCAAAAGCCCCTTGATAAAATACGCTTTTTACACATTTGAAACCTAAATAATATGAAAGATAACTGGTGAAAACTTCGCCAAAATCTGAGTAATCATATTTAGGTTCTTTTGAGTTTAAAAATCTATCTGGAAATTTAAAAAGATAACGCTTGTTTTTAGAAATTAGCCAATATTTTTCGCAAATTCCCCCAAGAGCGTTGTCAAAACTTTGAAAGTTTAGTATTTTACTCTGTAAATCTTTAAATGCTTTTTGTAATGATGAGCCCGAATAATTCATAAAATTATTATAGTATAATAGTAAAAAATTGTCAATGCTAAAATTATTTTTATCTCATATAAAATTTTAATAAACATAAAATAATAACGAGGTGAAAATGAAAAAAATAGTTTTTACAGGTGGTGGCACTGCTGGGCATATTATGCCAAATTTAGCATTAATAGATGAACTAAAAAATAAAGCAAAAGTTTACTATATTGGTAGTAATGGTATGGAAAAAGAAATCATTACTAAAACCGATATTCCTTTTTATGAAATTTCTAGCGTTAAATTTAAACGAAGTTTGAGTTTTAGTAATTTGTTAATTCCTTTTAAGTTATTAAAGGCAATCAAACAAGCAAAAAAGATTTTAAAAGAGTTAAAACCCGACGTTATTTTTAATAAAGGTGGGTATGTTTCACTCCCCGTTGTTTTTGCTGGAAAACAACTAAAAATAAAGATAATTTCGCATGAAAGCGATATGACTTTAGGGCTAGCAAACAAATTATGTAAAAACAAAAGTGAAATTATATGCACGAGTTTTGAAAAAACGGCAGAGAGTTTAAAAAACGGACTTTGGACGGGGTCGCCGATAAGAAATCAAATTTTTAAAGGCAATAAAGAAAATGCTAAAAAATTGTTTGAAAATTTTAAACCAAAACCTACCATTTTAGTAGTTGGCGGAAGTTTAGGTAGCAAAATAATAAACGAAAATATAGTTAAATGTTTAGATAATTTAAAAGAATATAACATAATTCATTTAGTTGGAAAAAATAATTTAACAGGAATTAAAAAAAACAACTATGTTGAACTTGAATTTAGTAATAATATTGAAGATTTATATGCCCTAGCCGATTTAGTAATATCCAGGGCGGGAAGCAATGTAATAAACGAGATTTTAGCATTAAACAAATTAAATTTATTAATTCCACTTTCTAAAAAGGCTAGTCGTGGCGACCAGATTTTAAATGCAAACTACTTTAAAGAAAAGGGCTACAGTAATGTCCTTTACGAAGAAAATTTAACACCCACTACCCTATTAAATTCTATAAAACAAACTTTTTTAAACAAAAATAAATATTTAAAAAACATGAAAAGCACTAACACAAAACTTGCTAACAAAAAGATTATAGAATTATTGTTAAAATAAAATTAAGAAAGAAAAAAGAAAAATATACGATAAAAATTAATATAAAAAATTTAAAAATTATAGAAATATAGTCAACTTAGAAAAATTAATTAAGTTATATAAACATTAGGCAAAAAATTTTTGCTAAGCTATTTAAATTTTTAAAATTATTTAATTCGATATTTTTTGTTTAATTTTGAGCATTATTAAGCAAAAATTATATTAATTTATTTTAAAATGTTTGATTTTATTATTTAAATTATTGTAAAATAATATTGGAGGGAAATTAAATGAAAAAAATATTATCAGTTTTAAGCATTTGTTTTGTAGTTCTTGCAAGTTTATGCCTATCTGCTTGCGGAGAAAACCAAACTGCAACTAGTGTTATGACTATGAGTGTTAACCCAGAAGTTCAGTTTGTATTAGACCAAAACAATAAAGTTATGAATGTAACTGCTACAAATGAAGATGGCGAAAAATTAATTGCCAATGTAAATTTTAAAGGCAAAACTGCTGACGAAGCATCAAAATTATTTGTTCAAATTTCTACTGAACTAGGTAAAATTAATGTTAACACTAAAGGAACAGAAGTAACTATTAGTATTTCTGCCAAAAGTGACACAGCAAAAATTGAAGAACTAAAAACAAAAGTTCAAAATTCAGTAAACCAATATTTTAAAGACAATGGTATTATTGCTGGTGCTAAAGTAGTAAAACAAGATATTGTTGATGCTATTAACAAATATGGAAAACAAGCCGAAGACTTTAGCAAAAAAACTTTTGAAGAAGCAGTTAACTATGCTAACGAACTTGCTGAAGATTTAGATAAAATTTCTTACAGCATGCGTAACGATGTTTTGAGTGCTATCGAAATTGTTAAAAATTCATATAAATCTATAATGGATACTTGTGAAAAAACAATTAATGATATGCAAGAACTTTTAAAAAATAGCGAATTACCAAAAGCTTTAAAAGATACATATACTAAGCAATTAAATGAAGCAAAAAAACAATTAAATGAAACTAAAGCCAAAATCGAAGCAGAAATTGATGCTAAAGTAAAAGAATTCCAAGAATCAAGTAAAGCCGCTTTAGATGCCCTTAAAGCCGAAGTCGACAAAACTGTTACTGCCGGCAAAAAGATTGTTGATACTCATAAAAAAGCATTCTTAGAAAATAAAGAAACAATTAAAAAGTTAATTGAAGATTATCAAACACAATTAATTAATGCTTAAAACACAATTAAAAAATGTGCCATTTGGCACATTTTTTAATTAAGTTAAATCTCGTCATCTTCCACGATGTTTTCAAGTGGTTCTTTTAATAATTCTGGGTTTTGAATATATTTTGTTCCAATTTTAATACCTTTTGCATAATAAAATCCATCGCAAATTCTTTCATCAATAACCATACCCATTTTTAAAATTTTTCTTTTAGTTATGTTATCGTTTTCATCAACAACGGGTTCTACATGCTCTTTACCCATAGATAAAAATTGACTTGTTGTTCCAAAATCATAAATGTGATGATATACATAGTCTGTTCCAATACTTTTCATATTCGTTAAAAAACAAGTTGTATGAAATGGACTAACATTTATTAGTTTTCTAGGAAGCATTCCCCTATTATCTAAAAATAATATAACTTTCATTACAAATTTTAAGAACCAATTTGGAAGTTTTAATAAATTTTTAGCAACTTTATCAGTATCATTACTATCATTAATTTCCGAATTCTCTTTTATAGCATCATCAATAATTTTTTTTACTTCGTAAATGCTTTCTTTACCAGTAAAATTTAATTTTATAGTGGTTTCTGGTGCATCTTCTTTAAGTTTCTTTTTAATAGCGAAACAAATAGAAATTCCTTTTCTGGCATATATTTTTCGATTTATAACAAATCTATTCATTTTAGGTCTTTCAGCATACATTCTAACTAGCCCTGCAATAACTATATGCATATAAGTAAATTTATTACCCTTTTCGCCTTCTTCTCTAATAAACTTATCTATGTTTTCGCAGTTAATTTTATTTTTACAAAAAACTTGAGCATCATATCTATGAGGCATTATATAACTAGTCATTCTTAATATTGGGTCACAATGTTTTAACCTAATACCATCTCTTCTTTTCCTACACATAAAAATATAATAACAAATAAAATAATAAAAAGTCAATTATTTTAAAAAAATAAAAAAACAAAGATAACTTATGTAATAATCTCTGTTTTAAAAATAACCTAAACTAATAAGTAAAGCACTGTCAACTTCTTTCATTTTTTGTGAGTTTAACTCGCCTATTCTATCTTTTAATCTTAATTTATCTATCGTTCTAATTTGCTCTAGTAATATTATACTATCTTTGCTAAGACCATAATTTTCGGCATCTAAACTAATATGCGTTGGAAGTTTTGCTTTATAGAGTCTACTTGTAATGGCCGCAACAATAACCGTAGGACTATATTTATTACCAATATCGTTTTGCAATATTAAAACTGGTCTAACTCCACCCTGTTCACTACCTTGAACGGGTGATAAATCGGCATAATATAGTTCTCCTCTTTTAATTATCATTCATTCCTCACTAACCACTCCTCGTAAAGAGAAAAGCAGATATTATCTACTTCTAAATCTTCAAAACTTAGTGGATAAAAAGAATTATTAATCTCATAAAACTTTTTATACATTAAATTTAATTCTTCTTTACTTATATTATGAAAATGAACTATTTTAGTGTTAATTTCTACATTTTTTAACTTATTCTCTAATTCTTTTTTATAAATTCTTAACATAATTACTCCAACAAAAAAAGTAGCATTTGCTACCCTTAGTTTTTGTAATTTTATTTATAATATACACTAAAATTTAATTAATTACACAAATTGCTATTGCATTTATTTCACTATGCGAAATATTAATGTCAATATCTGTTAAATTCCTTTCTTTCATTAATTTTGTAACTATTTCGTTTTTATTAAGAATTGGCATATTATTTTCGTGCAAAATTTCTATTTCTTTTAATTTCACGCCATTTCCTATACCTATTTTAAATGCTTTTAAAACGGCTTCTTTGCAAGCATAAATACCAGCAATTGTTTCATACTTATCATGCTTGTTTAATAAATATTTCATTTCATTTTCGGTCAAATACTTTTCGATAAATTTTTTAAAATCTACTTCTCTAAATCTTTCAATTTCAACTATATCTATACCTACTTGCATTTTAATCCTCCATGTTAATAGCCTGTTTAATTAATTCGTAGTTATAACCTTTAGAAATTAAATTTCTAATAATTTTTTGTTTTAGTTTTAAATCTAATTCTTTATTTCTGCTTTGTTTTATTATTTCTTTTTTAATATTTTCTATGCTTATCTCATCATCAAAATCAAGATATAAATTTATTATTTCTTCATCAATTTTTTTTAACAATAAATTTTGTTTTATTTTATTTTTTCCATATTTTTCTTTATAAAAATCAATGTAACTTTTACAATATAATTCATCATTAACATATTTATACTCGTTAAGTTTATTTATAATATTTGCAATAACTATTTGTTTAAAATCATGTTTTTTCAAATAGTCTTCAATTTCGCCTGTTGTTTTCATGCTTTTTGAAATATATTTTAAAACTTTATTAAATCCATAAAAACTTTCACTTTCAAGCAAAATTTCATCTACTTTCTCTTTTTCTATATCAATTCCGTCTTTTAAATGATATTTAACTATACTATCTGGTTCAATTCCGTTATAAAACTCCCCATCTAAATATAGATTATATCTATCGCCTTTCTTTTGTTTTTCTAAACTAATTATCATCGTTTTCACCTTTTAAAACATAAAAGCCTTTATCTCTTTTTAAAATTTCAACATTATTAAACTTGGTTTCCATATATTTTTTTATACTTTCTTCGCCATGACTTTTTCTAATCACTAAAATAAGTTTACCATTTTTATGTAAATAACTGTTGCTATCATCAATAAGTTTTAATAATAATTGTTTCCCTGCTCTAATTGGCGGATTAGTTATAATAAAATCAAACTTTTCATTAACACTTTCAAATAAATCAGATTTAATTATTTTGTAATCTTTACAATTATTTAACTTTAAGTTTTCTTTACTTAATTTCGTTGCAATTTCGGTAATATCACTCAAAACAAAATTAGCATTAAAATATTTACTTAAAACTATGCTAACTACACCTAACCCACAGCCTAAATCTAAGCAATTTTTCTCATCTAAGATATAATTTTTTATAATAGCATTTAATAAAACTTTAGTGCCATAATCAATTTCGTTTTTTGAAAAAACATTATCACAACTTTTAAATTTTAGTTTTAAATCATTAAAACTATCTTCAAAAATAAAGAAATCATCTTTATTATGCTCTTTATCTATAAAATAATGATTGAACATATTTACACCTTCACATTTTCAATTTTAATATTAGTTACATTATATTGTTTAATTGCATTCAAACTTTCTTGCAAATAACTAGGTTCACAAGTTATAACAAAGTTATTTCCTACTCTTTCTAAAATAGAAAAATAATTTAATTTTGTTAATAAGTATATATTAAAAGCCTTATCATAATTTATATGAAAACTAACTTTACAAAAATTTTTAATTTCTATAATAGTAACTTTTTCTAAACAACTAGTAGTTGCTATTGTATATGCCCTAACTAATCCGCCAGCACCCAATTTAACACCACCAAAATAACGGACAACCACGACTAAAACATTTGTTAAATTTTTTCGTTTTAAAACATTTAAAATGGGTTTTCCCGCCGTTCCACTAGGTTCACCATCATCTGTACATCTTTCAATGTTATCTACGATATAAGCATAACAAATATGAGTTGCATCTGGATAATTCTTTTTAATAACGCTAATTAATATAATGGCATCATTTTCGCACGAGATTTTATTAATAAAAGTTGTAAAAACACTTTTTTTAATCTCAATTTTATCTCCCATAACATCTTCATTTATAGTAAACATATATTTATTTTAACAAAATTCTAAAAATAAACAAAATAAAAACTTCAAATAAAAAAAATAGGACCGAAGTCCTACTTTTTTATTTCTCTTTTTTCAAGCACATTGCTTTTATAAGCGTAAGTTAAATTTTGTTTGTCTTCATGCTTTTTAATGGCAATATCTATTAATTTATCAATAATTTCAGCAAAACATAAATTTTCTTTTTCAAATAAATAATACGCAAGAGAACCTGGGATAGAATTAATTTCATTTACAAAAACTTCATCATCTTTTACAATATAATCTATTCTTACAACACCCGATAGTTCAAACTTTTTAAAAATTTCTTCGCTAACCCTTTTAATTTGATTTTCTATCTTTTTATCTATCTTTGCTGGATAAATTCGTTTTTCACATTTCTTATCACTATTTATATATTTTTCATCAAAAGTTAAAAATTCTTTCCACGAAAGTGGTTGTTCTAAACTAGAAACAATTATATCATTTTTATAACCAAGCACAGCGCAATTTATTTCTTTAAAATCGGTTTTTGCTTTTTCAACTAAAATTTTATTATCAAAATTTAATGCTACTTCAATAGATTTTCTTAAATCTTCTTCATTATTTGCCACACTAATTCCTATGCTACTTCCTAAATTCGCTGGCTTTACTATTATAGGAAAATCTAATTTTTTAACAATTCTTTTTATAATGCTATGATTATTAAGTTCATAATCTTCATTATTAAAATAATCATAATCAATAACATTAAAATCAAATTTTTCAAATAATAATTTCATAACAACTTTATCCATTGTAATACTACTACTTAAAACCCCACTACTAGTGTATGGAATTCCGCAAAGTTCTAATACCCCTTGAATTGTTCCATCTTCTCCGTTTAATCCATGATGGCACAAAATAGCACAGTCTACATTAGTTATTTTTTTTAAAAATAAACCCATTTTTTTGTATATAACATTTTCGCCTATTTTTAAAAATATCTCTGTTTTAGGTAAATTTTTATTTATGTTATTTTTTAAATCTTTTATGTAAAACCATTTATTTTCATTATCAACCACTATAGGATAAACATTATATTTTTCTCTATCTATAGAATTCAAAACTAAATTTGCAGTTATTAAACTAATATCGTGCTCTGCACTTTTTCCACCACATAAAACAATTATATTTTTCATATTAACTCCTAAATTTATTTATGTTTTTTTAGTTTTTTATGTTAACTTAAAAATTATTTATCTTTGTTTTTATTCATTTCCATTGAATTTTTATTCAGTTTTGTTTTTATCTCAATATTTCGTTTTACTTATAATTATTATTTGTTTTCTTTTAATTTCATTTCTATATCGCCCTTTATAACTTAAAACACTATTTAAAATAAATTTAACCATTATTTAACAAGCGTTTTAGGGGTTTGGGGTGGCATTGCCACTTTCTTGTTTGGTGCTCGTTTCTATAAAGTGTCGGTGACACTTTGGCAAGTCAAAAAGTAAGTATTTTTCTTTCTTCTTTTTTATTTTATTTATAGTTATCTGGTAAATCATTTAAAAACAAAACGCAATCTCCTATTTTAAAATAAGGTTCAATTATTTTTATTGCTTCGTTTAAGTTACTCACTACAAAAACTTTATTTTCATAATCTCCCAAACCGTCTAGCAAAGCTTTTTTATTTATAAAATTAGTTATTACAACAACATCAAATTCTTTTAATGCTTTACCTAATTTATAATTTTCTTCATATTGATTTTCGCCAAGTTCTACTATTCCACCAGTGATAACAATTTTGTTATTTTTAAAAGTTTTTAAAACTTCTAATGCATAATAAACTCCAATGCTATTTGCATTAAAACTATCATCTAAAATGTATTTGCCAGCACTCTCTAGCAAATTTAACCTATGCTCTGTAGGTCTTATATCTTTAACTTTTGATATTATTTCGTTTAAATCTACTCCTAACTTTAAAGCCATACAAAGAGCGAGCATTAAATTTATAACATTATGCCTACCTAGTAATTTTGTTTGAACTTCTATTTCTAAATTTTTATTATCGCTTAATTTAAAAGTCGAGCCATTATAATCAATGTTTACATCTTTACTAAACAAATCAAATTCACTACTAGAACCTACTAAATATTTAGTTATATTTGTTTTATCGTAATAATCTTTTGAAATTTTGTTATCTCCATTAAAAATTACAAAACCATTTTTGTCTGTATTTTTAACTAATTCATATTTTGTTAAAATGATATTATTTAAAGTTTTAAAAGTTTTTAAATGCTGATTTGTTACACCTGTAATAATTGAATAATTAGGTTTAACTATTTTGCATAATTTTTCTATGTCGTGAACATGGTCTGCCCCATACTCTAAAATAAGTATTTCGTCATCATCTTTTAAGTCGTTTAAAATGACCTTTGTAAAACCCATTTCGGTATTATAACTTTTTTGAGTTTTACAAACTTTATATTTCGTTTTTAATAGTTCATAAACATAATTTTTTACACTTGTTTTAGCAAAACTTCCAGTTATTCCTATTACCTTTAAATTCTTCATTTTTTTAATTTTATTTTTTGCTTTTAATATATAAAATTTTTTTATTAAAATTTCTAAAGGTAAAATTAAAAAATGTGAAATAATAAAAAATAAAATTGAAATTAAATAAAAATTTACATACAAAAAATAAATTGAATTAGTTTTAATTATAAAAGAAAAAGTTATTAAAAAAGACAAATTTAAAATTAAAAATAATATAAAAAATCGAGTAAATCTTTTAGTAAAAACTAAGTTGTTTTTATTGTTAATATTTTGCTCTGTTTTAAATATATAAACTATAGATATAATAATATTAAGTAGTGCCAAAATGAATAAACATAAATCATTATTATAAAAAATTATATATGTTAAATTAAATATAACAAGCATTACTAAACTAAATATATTTAACTTACTCATTACCATAAAATTTAATGTTTTTATTAATTGATATCCATTTAGTTGATAAACTTTAAATATTTTTAGGTATATTTTCAATAAAAACACCAAACTTAAAATAATAATTAAACTTTTTAAGATATAATTTAACATATACTTTAATATTAAACTAATTAAAATTTTGTTAAATCTCCTTTATTTTTAAAATTTATATTTATACAGTATACTTTATAAATATTCAATAACTAAAAAGATTTTTTATCTAAGTTTAAAATATAATTTTTAACTAAATAAATAAAGTTTTCTTTATTTTCTAAATAACTATAGTGTCCGCCATTTAAAATTTTAAGTTGTGAGTTTTTAATATTTTTATTTAAAATTTTTGCCATATAAAGTGGGGTGTCTTTATCTTTATTTCCAAAAACAATTAATGTTTTTGTTTTAATATTTTTTAATAAATATTTTAAATCTTCATTAACTATATTTGTAAAAACTTTTTTTAAATTTAAAGTTAAACTTTTGTAATCTGCTGAGCCAAAATTATTTAATTTTTCATGAATTTTAAAGTTGTATTTTGCTAACTTTTTATATACTTTATACTTTAAAATTTTTAGTTTATTTTTTAAATTAAATTTAGGTTTTATTCCTGCACTATCAACCAAAACAAGTCCCCTAAAATTTATTCCTAAACTACCAAACATACTACAAAGTATTATGCTTATTCTTCCACCAAAAGAATGCCCTACTAAAATAACATTTTTCAATTTTAAAAATTTTAACAATTTAAACACTAAGTTTGTTATATCATAAATTGTAGTATTTTCATTTAATGCTTTAAAGCCATAATCGGTTAAATTAATGTTAAGCGTTGAATAACCAAAGTTAAAAAACTTATCACTAAAATATTCAAAATTTTTTAAATTTCCAGCAAAACCATGTAAAAAAACAAGTGTTGTTTCACTTGCCTTTTTAAATTCATATTCAATTTTTATTCCATCAATATTTTTAAACATAATTAAATATATTAATTTTTTTTAAATATTGATAATTATAATTTTAATTCATAAATTATTGCATTGTTGCCATTTTTATAATAGTTTTTTCTTTTGTCTATTTGTTTAAAGTTAAATTTTTCATATAAACTTATTGCTGGTAAATTTTTATCGTCAACTTCTAAAAAAATTTTACTTATGTTTTTTTGTTTACAAAAATCTATCATTTTTTGCATTAATTTAAAGCCTATACCATAATTTCTAAACTCATTTAATACGCAAACTTTAAATAAATTTGCTTCATCTAAAATTGTTTCAAAATTAATATATCCAATTAATTCATTATTATAATAAGCAAAAAATTGTTTTCTATTATCATTTTCTAAATCTTGTTTTAAAAGAGTTTCACTATAATTTTCTTCACTAAAACACAAACTTTCTAGTTTTACTAATTCTTCTAATTTTATGCTTTCTAAAATTACTAATTTTTCATTTATCTTGTTTTGTAAGCCTTGTTCTGCTTGTGATTTTTTTATATAAAGTGGCGAAATATCGTTAATCAATTTAAAATCATAATTTTTAATTTTGTTTAAAGACACATTAATATAACTATCATTTTTAATTTTTAAACTAATTAAATTTTTAATTCCTTTAAATACTTCTTTCTCTTCTTCTTTTATATAACAATTTAGATTCTTAGCATTTATAACATTATTAAAATTTTCTTCATTACTATAGCCGTAAGTTATTTTTTCATCAAGTTTAGCATAATAAAATTCATCATTATTGCTAGAAAGCAAAACAAAAAATTCTTTAGGTTTGTTTTCAATGTTATCTTCTATTATTTCAAAATTATTTATAACTACAGTTTTAATATTTTTAGCACACATAAATGCTTTAACAAAACTAATTCCTATCCTTACTCCAGTAAAAGAACCTGGACCAACATTTACACTTAAATTATCTATATCCAAAATATCTAAATTATTTTTCACTAATAAATCTTCAATTTCTTTTAGCAAAAATTCCGAATGACTTTTTGTTTCATCCATTTTATAATTTATTATTTTATCATTTATAACTAAGCCTATTTCTGCTTGTTTTTCACTAGAATTTATAATTAATGTATTCATAATCTTCTCTTTAATCTAAATTTTTTATAATAAATTTTCTTGCACTATCGCCTAACTTTATAATCTCAATTTCTATTCTATCTTTAGGTAAAATATCTTTAACATTATCTGGCCACTCAATTAGCGTTAGCCCTGTTTCTACAAACTTAGAATTTTTACTATCTATATAATCTTCAAAACCAAGTTCATAAAGTTCTTCACTTGAACTAATTCTATACATATCAAAGTGATATATAGGAAACTTACCTGTATATTCGTTAAGTAAAGTAAATGTTGGACTAGAAACAATACTTTTTACTCCTAAATTTTCAAGTAAAAATTTTGTAAAAGTAGTTTTACCTGCTCCAATTTCGCCATAAAGCAAAATACAATCGCCACATTTAACTGATTTTGATATTTTTTTAGACAATTCTTCTGTTTCTTTTAAAGAATTAACAATATATTCTTTTTGCATAATTAAAGTATAAAATTTAGTTAAATTTTTGTCAAGTTTATTATTTTACAATTTGTAAATAATTTAATAATGCAAAAAAATTATTTGAGTTTTTATTTCGATTTTATTTTTTACTCTCTTGTTATATTTTTTATAACATTTATTTGGGTCCGAAGTTTTGTGCATAAAAGCATATTAATATGGACTTATTCTCTATCTATTACTCTAATAATTTCAATTTTACTATCTATATTTTTAAGAAAAAAAATATACAAATATAAACTCAATAAATTTGAATATAAAGAAAAAAAGATTATTTTAAATCAATTAATATTCGCTAGCAATAGTGAAATAAATAATTTTTTGATTAAATTTTTTGATGAAAAAATTAAAAAACATCGTGATTTTTTTACTTTTCAAAATGAAAATAATTATATAGTTTTTAACGAGTTTACATTAAATAGTTTAAATTCAAATACTCTAATTAATTTTATAAAAAAAGCAGAAAAAGAAAAATGTAATAAAATTTATGTGTTTTGTAGTAGTTATGATAAAGAGTGCAATAATATTATAAAAAATATTAAAAATGTTAAAATAAAACTTATAAATTTTGATAATTTTTATATAAATTTTATAAAAAAACAAAATATTAAACCTGATTTTAAAATTAAATATGAAGAAAAATCAAGTTATAAATTAAAAGAATTACTTTCTATTGCATTTAATAAAAGTAAAACAAAAAATTATGTTTTAACTGGAATAATTTTTTTAATAGGTTCAATTTTTATGCGTTATAATATTTATTATTTAATTTTTACTACACTTATGTTCATATTTGCATTATTTAGTTATTTTAATAATGTTTATAATAAAAAATCCGATGAAAAGTTTTAAATCATTGGATTTTTTTAGTTTTATTTACTTTTTATCTCTTTTAACCTTTTTCCTTATAAGTCCTTTCTCTTTTCCGTTTTGAGATGGAAAGTAATATTCTCTATCTTTTAGTTCGTTAGGTAGATATTGTTGATATACATAACCACCATAATCGTGTGGATATTTATACTCCCCTGTTCCATCTTTATTAATTGATGGATGATTTTTTAAGTTATTTGGAATTGTTATTGTCTTTGTTTTTTGCACATCATCTTGTGCTGAGTTTAATGCTCTAATTACAGAATTTGACTTATTCGCTTCACAAGCATAAATTATTGCGTGAGCAAGTGGAATATTGCCTTCTGGTAGACCTAAATGTTCAAGGGCATAATGGGCAGAAACGGCGAGTAGTAGTGCGTTAGAATCTGCCATGCCAACATCTTCGCTTGCATGAGCAATCAAACGCCTAGACAAAATTAAAGGGTCTATACCACTATCTATTAACTTATTTGCATAGAATAATGCACTATCAGCATCACTTCCTCTAATAGATTTACAATACGCTGACAACATATCGTAATATAAATCATCGTTTAAAGCAAGTTTAAAATTTTTAGCAATATCTTCAATATTTTCTTTGGTTATTTCTATTTGTTTATCATTATAATGAGTATTTACAGCATATTCTAAAATGTTTAAAGATTTACGAATATCTCCACCACAAAAACTTGCAATTAAATTTAGATTATCTTTACTTATTTTTACATTTAAGTTGCCATAACCTTTTTCTTTATCTATTATTGCACCCGTTAGTGCTTCAACAACATCTTCATTAGTTAAAGGTTTAAATTCATATACAAAACATCGAGAAATTATTGCTCTTGTCATGCTTGTAAAAGGATTTTCTGTAGTTGAACCAATTAAGACAATACTTCCATCTTCTATTGCTTCTAATAAACTATCACTTTGTGCTTTACTCCATCTATGGCATTCATCTAACAATAAATATGTTTGTTTATTAAATAGTTGTAAATTCGTTCGTGCTTCTTTTATAATTTGTCTAGCATCATCTTTACCGCTTGAAATAGCATTTAATCTTTTAAAAATTCCATCACAACTATTTGCTATAATCGTGGCAAGAGTTGTTTTGCCTGTTCCTGGGGGGCCATAAAAAATAGAGTTGCCAACCTTTTTGTTTTTTATTGCTTTATATAAAGGTTTATTTTCGCCAACAATATGTTTTTGACCAATAAAATCTTCTATTTTTGTTGGTCGCATTCTATCTGCTAGTGGAGAAAATTTTTTATCATCTATAAAATTATCCATATATTAATTTTAACATAAAACTATAAAAAAAACAAATTTATTAAATATTTAATAAAAAATGCAGTTTAAACTGCATTAGAAAAATATTTTTAAACCAAAGCCTATAATTACACCTATTAAATAAAGTGATAATAAAATAAATAAGTTTTGTTTAATATTTTTATGATTTTTAAATAATACTATTAGTCCAACTCCACTACCCGCACTTAAACCGCCAATTAATGCTGGAAAAATTAAAGCACCATTTATGTAAAGTTCAATTAAAACCACACTAGATATGCAGTTTGGAATCATACCAATTAATGGACTAATTAATATTTGAAGAATTGGAGAAACGGTTAATGCCTGAATTAATACTTCTTCGCCCACAAAAGCAAAAATTAAATTTATTATTAAATTAGCAATAAAAACATATAAAACTATCATTAAACTATGTTTTAAGGCTTCTAAAAATATGTTATCACTACAACAGTCGCAAGGCGAACTTACTTCATGTTCGTGTTGATGATGATGTAAATGTTTTTCATCTATTTGGCAGTCGTGATGTTCTAAATATTCTTTATCGTTATCAATAGCCCCAGCATTTGCAAGATTCGCTTTTGAATGTTTTGCCTTACTATATAAACTATAAATAAAGTAAAATAAATAACCGAATAAAACGGCAAATAAAAATTTAACACCAATTAAAATAAGAATATCTAAAAATTTATTTGGATAACTAAGTAAAATTGGTATTGCTTCATCACTTGTTGCCACAAAAACTGCAATTAAAGTTCCAATTCCTATTAATTTATGGTTAAACATATCAGCCATAACGGTAGAAAATCCACATTGTGGAATACAGCCAAGACTAGCACCTATCAAAACACTAAATTTGTTTTTACTAGATAGCAAATTTACAAATTTTTCTTCTTTTTTATGCGACAAATACTCCACTAGTAAATATACTAAGTAGAGTATTGGTAAAATTTTTAAACAATCTAGCCCTGCATCTAATAATGCGTCCCATATTTTTTCTAACATATCACTTATTTATAATCGTATTTTAAGAATTTGTCAACTAGATTTACAAAATTTAGCAATTTTCGCACAAAATAAAGGTTTTTATATTTTCAAAATTGTCTTTTAAATACTTAATTTCAACTTCATCTCCAACATTTAGTGAATACATAACTTTTCTTAACGACAGCATATTGTTAATATTAGTTCCTGCTATACTTGTTATAATATCGCCTTTTTCAATACCTAATTTATCTAAACTACTACCCTTTAATACATCATAAACATACACGCCTTGTGTATTAGAATTATTTGTAAATACACTAGCATCATAACCACTTAATCCTAAAAATGCTGGCTTATATTCTCCGTTAGCACTAAGTTTAGTAAATATCGGAGTTATTGTCTCGGTAGGAATTGCAAAACCCAAACCTTCGGCATCTTCTACTTTAACTGTGTTTATACCTATAACTTGACCTTTTAAATTGATTAATGGTCCACCTGAATTTCCCGGGTTAATTGAAGCATCGTGCTGAATTAAATTTTGTAGTGTTACCCCAGAAGAATTGTCAACTTTTATTGTTCTATTTGTTGCACTAATAATGCCTTTTGTAACTGTATGTTTAAATTGAAGCGCTAGCGGAGTCCCTATTGCTAAAACATCTTCTCCCACACTATATTCTCCACTAGTCGCTACGGTAAGATATGGTAAATCTCTTTCACATTTAACTATTGCTAAATCTATACCACTATCTCTATAAACAAGGCTTGCTTTAGCGGTTTCCCCGCTTGCTAAATATAAAGTTACATTATTATTTGTTACCACATGCGAATTTGTTAAAACATAACCGCCTTCGCTTATTGCCACACCTGTCCCTATAGAACCGCTATTATATGTTTGACTATAAATTCCAACAACTGCTGGGCTTACATTTTTCACTATTTCAGTAGTATTAGCATAATTTGTGCTTTCAATTAGTCTTGGTTTCATGGCCTCTTTACTCACTATTGCGTTTCCACTATTATTATTTAAACAACCAGTAAAAATTACTATAAAACTTAAAATTAAACATAAAATATACTTTTTCATAAATATATTTTTTGCAAAAACTCTTTTATTATGTAAAAATAAATTGTGAAAATTTGGTAGAAAAAAACAACTAGGAATATCCTAATTGTTTAAAGTTTCTTCATCGTTATAATTCTTCACTTTTGCTTTTTTATATTTAACTTTTTTCAATTTTTCCGCTTGATATTTAAGATAATCGTCTTCATTAAACTTAAATGAAGAACTTTCTATTTTTAAATAACCACTTTCATTTAAAATAATTGAATTTTCTTGTTTAAATTTTTCTATATTATTTGATGCCCACATTTGTCTATTTAATTTTTCTTCATTTTTTAGAACTTTTCCATATTGGTCTAAAACCAAGTTTTTTATATTAGTTGTTATTTCTTCTTTACCATACTTTTCACTTAAACTTAAAATTCTATCTTCTTCAAATAACGAACCACTAAGTTTTTTGTCTTCAGGAATATTCAATTTATAAAATTCTTCTGCAAGTGAATAAGTAATAAAAAATGATATTGCTAGTGCTAGAAAACTTGCGAAAATTCCAAAAGAAGAAATAATTGTTAAAATAAATACACCTAAAGAAAAAAGACCTGAACTTGTTAAAGATAATTTTAATCCTTTGTCTTTTATTTTTTTATAATTATTATATTCTTTTATTCGATTTTCTTTATCTTTATCGTCTAAAAGATTTAAAATATGGTCTGAGCCACAAAAATAAATCATTTTAGATAAAAATCTTAAATCTCTTTTTTTCATCATTTTAAACTCCACTATAATTATAAATTCTTATAAAAAAATGTCAATACCCAATATTAATTTTATTTAATTTTAAAATAATTTAACTTTTGTTATAAACTTTTTAAAAAATGTGATATAATTTAATTATGCTTGAAGAACAAAAACAAATTAAAAGTTACGATGGCTTTTTGCTTTATGCCAAAGAATATATAGCGAACGACCCTAAAGGTGTAATTATTATCACAACCGATGTTAAAGAGCATTCTGGACTTTATGAAAATTTTTCATTAAAACTACAAGGATTAGGCTTTAATGTATTTACTTACGATTTACGAGCCCATAGAGAATCCAGTGTTGCACCTTTTGGAACATATCAAGGCAATTTTTTTAATGACTGCGTTCGAGATGTTTTATATTTAAATAAATACTTATCAAAAAAATATAACTTACCTATTACTAATATTGGAGTTGGTGTTGGTGGAGTTATTGTTACAAGAGCAATGCAATTTTATCACGAAAAGTGCAAAAATGTTATAGTGGGTTCTCCTTATGAAATGTTTAACATTGTAAATTATACTGCCGTATGTTTAACAAGGCTCACTATGGTTTTTATTAACAAACAAAGCGAAGCAAAATGTTTAAATAAAATAATTTATAACAAGTATGCTAAAAAATTTGAAGATGGTGCTTATTTAAGCACCAACAAAGTGTTCATTGATAAAGTTAAAAATGATAAATTTTGTAATTTTAATTTATCGGCAAACATTTTAAACTCAGTTTTTAAAGGAATTGCTACTACTTTTACGAATAAAAATCTAAATAAAATAGATAGAGAACAAAAATTTATGCTCGCTAGTGGCGAATACGACATTGTAACTAATTTTGGTAAAAAAACAACCGAACTTGCTAAAAAGTTTAAAAACTTAAAAATCAATAGCGAAAAAATAATCTTTAAAGATTTTAGACACAACTTATTAAATGAAAGTAATGACACTTTTATTGAATATTTAGAAAAATTTATTTATGAAGGAGAAAATTTATGATAGTAGAAGAAATTAACAAAGCAAATATTAATGCTTTAAAAAACAAAGATGAAATTGCAAAAACAATACTTAGTATTGTTAAAAACAAATTTAAACTTGCTGAAATTGAAAAAAGAACAAAAGGCGAAGAACTAGTTGATAGCGACTGCATTCAAATTTTACAAAAAACAATTAAAGAACTTAGCGAAGAAAAAGAAAATTATTTAAAAGTTAATAATACTGTTGAAGCGGATAACATTCAAAAACAAGCCGATGTTATATCAGTTTTTATTCCAAAAATGATGAGTAAAGAAGAAATTAAAAATATTATTGAATCTTTAGATGATAAATCTATTCCTAGTGTTATGAAACATTTTAAATTAAACTATGCTGGAAAAGTTGAAATGAAAGATGTAAACGAAGTATTAAGAAGTTTATAAAATAAATTAACAAATACAAACATTTACAAATAAATCCAATTCTAATAAAAAAAGTATAAAAAACATAAATAAAAAAGTCGTAGTAAATTATCCACGACTTTTTTTATAAATTGATTATTTTTTCTTATTATTTTCAAAATAAGGTGCTAAAATTTGTAATGTTTTTTGATAATCTTCTTTATCTTTAAAACCATTCTTGTCTAAAATATAAGCATTTACTCTATTTAGATAAATATAAATGCAATCATCATAAACTTTTATTTTATAAATCATATTATAATTTAAACTAGTTTTTGCAAGTATATTATCGCCTTTTTTAATTTCAATTTGTAAAGCATCATTATTTAAAACATAATTATAATCACTATCAATTAGGTTTTTATCTTTAACCAAAGCCAAATTTATTTTGATAAAGAATATATCATATAAAACGAAAATTAAGCCCATAACTAAACAATAAATTGAATAGCCAAGTTCTTTAGTCTCTCCTAAAATATATAAAACTAAAGACAATAACCCTAATGCTAAAAGAAAAGCATAACATACTCTAATTATAACGAATGAAACTTTAGAGTGTCTTCTTAAAAAGTTTTTATAACTTTCTTTTGTTAATTTTGTATTGTTTTCCATATATTAATTATATTATAGTTTTTTATAAAAAATCAAACAAATAAAGAATTTTTATGATTTTCTTCAATAAAATATAATTTTACTAATTTTATTCATAAAAAAATCACTGAAACTCAGTGATTTTTAATTTATTAGGTTAATTATTTTAATTCAACTGTGCAACCAGCTTCAGTTAAAGTAGCTTTTAATTCTTCAGCTTGAGCTTTAGGTAAGTTTTCTTTAACAACAGCAGGAACATTTTCTACCATTGCTTTAGCTTCGCCAAGACCTAAACCAGTGATTTCACGAACTGCTTTGATAGCAGCAATTTTTTTGCTAGCGTCTGTAGCAGTGATAACTACATTAAATTCTGTTTTTTCTTCAGCAGCAGGTGCAGCAGCAGGGCCAGCAACAACAGTTGCAGCAGCAGCGCTAACGCCGAATTCTTCTTCTAATAATTTTACTAAATCGCTTACTTCTACTAAGCTTAATTTTTTGATTTCTTCAACTAAATCTTTTAATTCCATTTTAAATTTCTCCTTTAAATAATAATTTTTAACTATTCTTTTTCAGCAATAGCTTTTAATGTGCAAGCTAAATTTCTTGCAGGACCATTTAATACACATAATAATTG
>CAKVHZ010000008.1 GCA_934754445.1 uncultured Clostridia bacterium
TTCTTTAGCACCAGTATTATCGGCAACTTTCAATCTTGTTTGTGGTTGTATCATAACTCCTCCTATTTAGCCCTTTCAATGATTCTTGTTAATCTGTGATATTTGTCTTTGCTAAGTGGTCTAGTTTCCATAATTTCAACAGTATCACCTATATTACAAGTATTTTCTTCATCGTGAGCTTTATATCTTTTTGTTTTTTTAACGAATTTTTTATATAGTGGGTGTTTTTCTTGACTAGAAACTTCTACAACAATGGTTTTATCCATTTTGTTAGAAACTACTATACCAATTCTTGTTCTACGGTCATTTCTTTCTAAATTTTCCATAATCTACTCCTTATTTAGAACCTTTAATAGTTCTTTCTTTTAAAATAGTTTTAACTTTAGCAATATCTTTTTTTAAAGTATTTAAACTCATAGGATTTGCAAGTTGACCAGTAGCATGTTGAAAACGCATATTAAATAATTCTACTTTTAAGTCTTTTAACTTAGTATTTAGTTCTTCTGTAGTCATTTCTCTAAAATTTTTTGTTTTCATTATTCTTCACCACCTTCGTTAGCGTTAGTAGTTGTTTCCTTTTTAACTGTTTTAACTTTGCAAGGAAGTTTGTAAGAAGCTAGTCTTAATGCTTCTCTTGCAGATTCTTCAGGAACACCACCAATTTCAAATAAAACTCTGCCAGGTTTAACTACTGCTACCCAGAATTCTAAAGCACCTTTACCAGAACCCATACGAGTACCGATAGGTTTTTTACTTACTGGTTTGTGAGGGAAAATTTTAATCCAAACTTTACCACCACGTTTTGTAAATCTTGTCATAGCAACACGGGCTGCTTCAATTTGGTTTGAAGTAATCCAGCATGGTTCTTCAGCAACTAAACCGAATTCACCATAAGAAATTTCATTACCTCTTAAAGCTTTACCAGTCATTCTACCTCTGTGTTGCGCTCTTCTTTTAACTCTTTTAGGCATCAACATAATTAGTTTTCCTCCTTATTATTAAGAGTAGGTTTTTTACCAAGGATTTCACCTTTATAAATCCAAACTTTAACACCGATTTTACCGAATGTTGTATTTGCTTCAGCAAAACCATAATCAATATCTGCTCTTATTGTTTGTAGAGGAACACTGCCTTCGTGGAATTCTTCACTACGAGCGATTTCGGCACCATCTAAACGGCCACCAACCATAACTTTAATTCCTTCTGCACCTGCTTTCCTTGCTTTTTGAATTGCTTGTTTAGCAGTTCTTCTAAAACTAGCACGTTTTTCTAGTTGTTTAGCAATAGAATCAGCAACAATCATAGCATCTAAATCTGGTTTTTTAACCTCTCTAATATTAACTGTAATATTAGCACTTTTGCTTATTTTTGCGATTTCTGCTTTAATAGCTTCAACTCCTGCACCTTTAACGCCAATTAGCATACCAGGTCTTCCTGTTAAAATTGTAACAGTCAAACGAGATTGAGAACGCTCTATTAAAACTTTAGAAATACTACATTGATTATATTTTTTCATTAAGGTTTCTCTAATTTTATAGTCTTCTAAAATATTTTTTGCAATATCTTTTTTATCACCAAACCATTGAGAACCCCAAGTTTTATTAACATTTAATCTTAATCCATTAGGATTAACTTTTTGTCCCATACTATTCTCCTTTCCTTTATTTAACTGCACCCAAAATAACAGTTATGTGAGTTGTTCTTTTTAAAATTCTACATCCTCTACCTTTTGCTCTTGGCATCATTCTTTTTAGAATTGGACCAGGATTTGCAACAGCAGTTTCAATGTATAAATCTTCTTTATTTAAATTCATATTGTGTTCAGCATTGCTAGCTGCACTATTAACTACTTTAAGTATTGCGTTACTTGCAGTGTTAGGAAGTGCTTCTAAAATTGCAACTGCTTCAACATATTTTTTACCTCTAATAGTAGCTAAAACTCTATTAACTTTGCTAGGAGCGATTCTAACATATTTGCTAGTAGCTTTAGCCATAGTATCATTTACATTTGCCATTTAATTTACATCCTCCTACTTTTTACCTGTAACAGCATTTTTACCTGAAGCTGTTTTTTTATCTGCTGAATGACCTTTAAATGTTCTAGTTGGAGCAAATTCACCAAGTTTGTGACCAACCATATCTACAGTGCAATAAACTGGGATATGTTTTTTACCATTATGAACAGCAATTGTGTGACCAACGAATTCTGGATAAATAGTTGATGCTCTACTCCAAGTTTTAACAACTTGTTTAGCATTTGTTTCATTCATTTTTTTAATTCTATTAAACAATCTTTCTTCAACGAAAGGTTTTTTCTTTAACGATCTACTCATACTTTTTTACTCCTAATTAACACGCTTAACCATAAGTCTGTTAGAATATTTTTTATGTTTTCTAGTTTTGTTACCCATAGCTGGTTTACCCCAAGGAGTTCTAGGACTATCATGACCAACTGGGTTTTTACCTTCACCACCGCCGTGTGGATGGTCAACTGGGTTCATAACTGCACCACGAACACTAGGTTTAATACCTAAATGTCTTGTTTTGCCTGCTTTACCAAGGTTAACTAATTCATAATCTAAATTGCTAACTTGACCTACAGTAGCACGACACTTTAAAGGAATTTTTCTCATTTCACCACTAGGCATTTTAATAGTAGCATAGTTACCTTCTTTTGCAACGATACGTGCTTCAATACCAGCACTACGAGCAACTGCGCCACCTTTTTTAGGTTGTAATTCAATGTTGTGAACAACAATACCTACTGGGATATTTTCAAGTGGTAAACAGTTACCAACTTTAATTTCAGCATTAACGCCACTCATAACAACATCACCAACATTTAAGCCGTTAGGTGCTAAGATATATCTCTTTTCACCATCAGCATAATTTAATAATGCGATATATGCTGAACGATTTGGGTCATATTCGATACTTGCAACTTTTGCAGGAATATCGTCTTTATCTCTTTTAAAATCAACAACTCTGTATTTAACTTTGTTTCCGCCACCAATATGACGAACTGTTATTCTACCATAAGAGTTTCTACCACCAGTTTTCTTCTTTTTAGCAAGTAAACTTTTATTAGGAGCATTTTTTGAAAGTCCTGAATAATCTAGTGTAGTCATTTCTCTTAAAGATGGAGTTGTAGGATTATATGATTTTATAGCCATAATTTTTATTTCCTCCTATTAACTCAAGCTATCGAAGAACTCAATAGTTTTGCTATCACTTTTTAGTGTAACATACGCTTTTTTATACTTAGAAGTATAACCTTGAGCACGACCTTGAACTTTAAATTTTCCATCATAATTTGCAGTGTTAACTTTTTCTACTTTAACACCAAATATATCTTCTACTGCTTTTTTGATTTCTGCTTTGTTAGCATCTCTTTTAACAATAAAAGTATATTTTTTATTTGCTACATCACTATAACTTTTTTCTGTTAATAGTGGCTTAATAATAACGTCATATTGTTTCATTATTTACAAGCCTCCTGTAATTTTTTAATAGCATCTTGAGTAAACACAACATTTCTATTTGCTACAACTTCATAAGTATTTAATAAACTTGCGTCTACTACAGAAAGTGTAGGGATATTGCTTGATGCTCTTAAGATATTTTCATTAGCACCATCAATAACTAAAATTGTGCTTTTATCAAATTTAAAATTATCTAAAACTTTTTGCATTTCTTTAGTTTTAGGTTCGATTTCAATTTTATCTAAAACTGTAATTTCTTTTTGTTCTAATTTTTTAGAAAGAGCACTTACAAAAGCAACTCTTTTTGCTTTAGCATTTACTTTTTTAGAAAAATCTCTTGGCTTTGGTGCAAACACAACACCACCGCCTGTCCATTGAGGGCCTTTAGTAGAACCTTGACGAGCATGACCAGTATGTTTTTGGGCCCAAGGTTTTTTAGCATGACCTCTTACTTCGGTTCTTGTTAATGTGCTTTTAGAACCTTGTCTTTGATTTGCTAGATATGCAACAATAACTTCATGAATTAAAGCTTCGTTATAAGGTGCTTTAAAAACTTCATCATTTAAAGTTAAACTGCCACATTCTTCTGCATTAATATTATAAACTTTAACTTTTGGCATAAACTACTCCTTATTTTCCTTTAACCGCTGTTCTAATTGAAAGTATAGCACCCTTAGGACCTGGAACTGCACCTTTAATTAAAAGTACATTTCTATCTGTATCAACTTTAACAACTTCTAGATTTTGAATTGTAACTTTTTCGTTACCATATTGACCAGCAAGTTTTTTACCTTTAAAAACTCTGCTTGGTAAACTGTTAGCACCCATAGAACCACTTGCTCTATGAACGATTGAAACACCGTGTGTCATTCTATGACGTTGTTGATTCCATCTTTGAATAACGCCAGTGAAACCTCTACCACGAGTAAAACCAGTTACATCAACTTTTTCACCTTCTGTAAAAATTCCACAGTTAATTTCATCGCCAACATTTAAATTATCATAGTTAGCACTATCAATTTCTCTAACATATTTTTTGCTAGTTACATTTGCTTTTTTAAATTCACCTTTTTCTGCTTTGTTTAGTAAACTTTCTCTAGTTTCTTTAAACGCAACTTTTAAGGCTTTGTATCCATCGTTTTCTTCAGTCTTTTTTTGAAGAACGCTTACTGGACCAGCTTCTACAACTGTTACAGGAACAACTAAACCATTACTAGCGAAAATTTGAGTCATTCCAAGTTTTTTGCCTAATATCTCGTTTTTCATTTTTTAGCCTCCCCTTTATAATTTAATATTGATGTCTACACCTGCTGGTAAGTCTAATTTCATAAAAGCATTAACTGCTTTAGCTGAAGGACTTAAAACATCAATAACCCTTTTGTGTGTTCTTGTTTCAAATTGTTCACGCGAATCTTTATGTTTGTGTGGTGAACGAATAACAGTGATAACCTCTCTGTCTGTAGGTAGTGGAATAGGACCACTAATTTTACAACCATTTTTATTTGCAACATCGACTATTCTTAAAGCAACTTGGTCGATTAAAGCATGGTCATAAGATTTTAATTTAATTCTCATTTTTTGTGTTGCCATTATTTTTTTGTTCTCCTTTTTTAGTTTAATTCAAACCTTTAACATTGTGCCGTGTGTTTCATAAGTCTTAACTTAAAAAAATGCTTGAATTAAAGCGTTTAGTTTCTTTTCTAAACTAGGTCAGTTTAAGTTCTCTCGTCGCTACCCAAGGAAGGCACGTAGTAACCTTAAACTTCACTCCTAAATTACACAGCCTTATTTAGTATATAACAAAAAAACGGCATTGTCAACCGTTTTTTCGAAAAAATTTAAATTATTTTGGGGTTTAAAATTCTAAACCTTTTTCTCCCCTTTTTGATTTTTTATCATGTTTGTTTTTAGTCATTTGAGCCTTTAAATTATCTATAGCCAAATCTAAACTTTTATACATATCTGGGCTTTTTGCTTTTGCTTTTAAATCAAAGCCGTTATAGTTTGTAGATAATGTAACAATATGTTCTCTATTATCTATGTTAAAACCAACAGATATTTTAGCATCTCCTCCTTTATAGAATTTTTCAAGTTTTGATAATTTTTTAACACACAAGCTTTCTAGTGCCTCTGAGTTAATGTCATTTAAAAAATCTACTTTCATAAATGCCTCCTTTATATATTAGTATTATATTATATAATATATTATTAGTCAAACAAATAAAACAAAAACTAAATTTTTTATAAAAACAATAAAAAAGTTGCCAACAAGCAACTTTAATTATTTTGTATAACCTTCAGTATCCAACTGACTAGCAATGGTTTCATTTAACAAAGAGATTTCTTGGTCTATTGATTTAATATTAAACTCTATTCTTTCTTTTGCTAAATATAACAATCTTAATTCTCTTTCAAGCTTTTGTAAATGTTTAGCCATAGATGAAAGTTTTTTATTATCTCCAACAAAAAAAGATACATATTTCTTCTTGTTTAAATACTCATCTCTTTCATTTTTTTTCAAATCGATTTTAATATCTAATACTATTAAACGTTTTTGATTTTTTTCTTGTTCCTTTTTTAAACTATTACTTTTATTAATAAAATATTGCGAATATCCCATATATCCTCCTAGCGAATATAGACTAACACTAAAAGAGTGTTTTGTCAATAGTAAATTAAAAAATTTTTTAGATTTTTTTTAACGCTATTTCTGCACATTTATTTTCTGCTTTTTGCTTACTAGATGCTTTGGCCGAGCAAATAACTTTTTCATTTATTAAAAGCTCCATTTCAAATATTTTAGCATTTTCTTCGCCAGTAATATTTAATAGCCTGTATTCAACTTTTCCTTTGTTTGCTTGAACCTTTTCTTGAAGTTCTGTTTTAAAATCTTTACTTTTATTAAATACACTTAAAACTTTTTGTTTGTTTAGTTCTAACATTTTAAAAATGAAGTTTTTTGCTGTTTCTAAATTACTATCTAAATATATTGCACCAAGTAGTGCTTCAAAAAAGTCGCCTTTAACTGTTTCTCTTTCTCTTAATTCTTCCGGACTAGTTTTTATATACTTTTCAAGGTTAAATTTAGAAATTACTTCACTTAAATGTTCACAACTAACCATGTGGGCGCGAAGTTTTGTTAATTTACCCTCATCTTCTAAAAATTCTTTAATTAAAAAATCTGCAACCACAAACCCTAAAATACTATCACCTAAAAACTCTAATCGTTCATTATTTTTGATGTTATATTTATGTGCAAAACTAGAATGAGTTAAAGATAAATTTAATAAATCTTTATTTTTAAAAGAATAACCTATAATTTTTTCAATTTCTTCCATTACTCTTCTACTCCAACTTGTTTAGAAAATTCACTTTCAAATTTCTCTAGAATGTTACTATTTTTAAATTCTTTTGCTTGATTAATCGCTCCCACAATAGCCTTATAACTACTTGAGCCATGAACTTTAATAAGTGGTTTTTTAAGGCCTAACATCATAGAACCACCTTGGCCATTAATATCTAATTGCTTTTTCATATTTTTGAAAGCTTTTTTCATAAAAAATGCACCTATTTTGCAACTAAATGATTTTTTTATTTCACTTTTTAGCATATTTAATACAAGTTTTGTAGCACCTTCTGTTCCTTTTAATAAAACGTTACCAGCAAAACCATCACAAATAACCACATCAGACTTACCACTTAAAAAATCTTTTGCTTCTAAATTTCCTATAAAATTTATTGGCATTTCTTTTAACAATTTATAAGTTTCTTTTGTTAATTCATTACCTTTATTTTCTTCTGTTCCGTTATTTAATAATGCTATTCTAGGTTTTTTAATCCCCATTATTTCTTTTAAATAAATATGGCTCATTAATGCAAAATGACATAAATTAATAGGTTTACAGTCAACATTTGCTCCACAATCCATAAGCATAACTTTTCCGCCTTCTATTGTAGGAAGCATTGGACAAAGAGCTGGCCTACTAACTCCTTTGATTCTACCTATTTTTAAAAATCCACCAGTTAAAACAGCACCAGTGCTACCACCCGAAATTAATGCATCATAATCGCCATTTTTTAAGTTTTCAAGCCCTACAACCAAACTACTATTAGTTTTTTCTTTTATTGCTTTTGTAGGAATATCATTACAACTAATTTCTTCCTGCGCATTTATTATTTTAATTTGATTTTCATCGTATTTATATTTTTTTAGTTCGCTAACAATTTCATCAACTCTACCAACAAAAGTAACTTCAATGTCTTTATCTTTTTTAACACTTTCTATTCCTGCTTCAACTACTTCTTTATACCCTTTATCTAATCCTAAACAATCTAATAAAATTTTTAACATACTCTACCCTTTCAATAAATATTTTATATTAAATTATAAACTAACAAAGCATAAATGTCAAACATATTATTAAAATGCTACTCAACACAATTTTATGCATAAAAAAACACTTTAAACCACATTGATTTAAAGTGCTATAAACTAAATTAATTAAACATTATTCAGCTTTATCTTTTTTAGACATATCTACTACTTGTTCACCTTTATAGTAACCACAATGACCGCAAACTTGGTGTGGTAATGTATATTCGTGACAATGTGGACATTTTACTACATTTGGAGCAGAAATTTTCCAATTAGCTTTTCTACTATCTCTTCTTGCTCTACTAACCTTAACTTTAGGAACTGCCATATATTTCACCTCACATTGATTTTTATAATTTTACCTAGAGAGTATAAAGTATAATTTAACTTTTGTCAATAAAATTTTACATTTTTTTTAATTTTTAAATTTTTGTGGCATTAAAATTAGCCTTTTACAATATTTTTTGTTTCTCTAGCAATTACCAATTCTTCATTGGTAGGAATTACATAAACTTTAACTTTACTATCTTTTGTTGATATTTCAGTTGCAGGTTTACGAACTGTTTGTTTATTTTTTTCTTCATCTATTTTTAAACCAAGATAAGTAAAGTTTTTCATAACTTCGTGCCTTAATTCAGGAGAATTTTCTCCAATACCTGCAGTAAATACTATTGCATCTACACCATTTAAAACGCCAACATAACTAGCAATATGCTTAGTTATTGTATAACACATCATATCCATAGCAAGACGAGCATTTTCGTTTGTTTTTAAAGAACTTTCAATATCTCTACTATCACTACTAAAACCGCTAATACCAAGTAACCCACATTGTTTATTTAAGAATGTTGTAACTTCCTTAATATCCCAGCCGGTTTTTTTCATAATAAATTCAATAATAGATGGGTCTAAGTCACCACTACGAGTTCCCATCATAACACCTGCTAGTGGAGTAAATCCCATAGTAGTATCTACACATTTACCACCATCAATAGCAGAAATGCTTGCACCATTACCAATATGGCAAGTAATTATTTTTGTTTCTTCTATAGGTTTACCTAACATTTTTGCTGCTTCTTCACTAACAAACTGGTGGCTTGTTCCGTGGAAACCATATTTACGAATTTTGTATTCTGTATAAAAATGTTGTGGAATTGCATACATATATGCTTTTTTAGGCATTGTTTGATGGAATGCTGTATCAAACACTGCAACATTAGGAATTTTAGGTGCAACTTGTTGACATGCTTCTATACCAATAATATTTGCAGGAGCATGAAGTGGAGCAAGTTCTACATTATCTTTTAAAACTTTCATAACTTCATCGTTAATAATGGTTGCATCACTATATTCACCACCATGAACGCATCTATGACCAAACGCATCAATTTCATTAATATCTTTAATAACACCCATTTTTTCATCAGTTAAACAATTTAAAACCATTTGAATTGCTACTGCATGATTTTTAATAGGTTTTTCAATTTCAAAAACTTCGCCTTTTGCTTTGTGAGTTAATTTAGAACCATCTAAATTTATTCTTTCAACTAATCCTTTTGCAATAACGCTTTCATCGTCCATATTTAATAATTGGTATTTTAAACTAGAACTACCACAATTAATAACTAATATTTTCATAAACTCTCCTAAACTAAATTTTCTAAATAAATTATATTTGATTTTTCTTTTTTTTGCAACTAAATTAATTAATCTGTTGGAATTTTTTTTATTTTATTATAAACTTTTATTATGAAACGACAAAATAACAAAACAATTTGTGCTATTATTTGTGAATACAACCCTATGCACACAGGCCATGTATTTTTAATAAATGAAGCAAAAAAATTAACTGGATGCGACTATATGGTAGGATTAATGAGTGGCAACTTTAGTCAGCGTAGTGAGCCTTGCATTTTAGACAAATTTTCTAGGGCTGAAATAGCTTGCAAAAATGGGCTAGATTTAGTATTAAATTTACCCACAATTTTTTGCACAAATAATGCTGAAATTTTTGCCTTATCTTCAATTAAAATTTTAAATAATTTAAACATTAATTTTTTAGCTTTTGGTGTTGAAACTTTAAATGAAGAATCCTTTTTTGAACTTGCTAAATTTTTAAATAACGAACCAAAAAAATTTAAAACTCTTTTAAAACAAAATTTAAAAAATGGAAAAAATTATAAACAAACCTTAAATGAAACTTTAATAAATTATAAAGAAAATTTTTCAAAAAATTTACAAGAAAATTTAGAAGATATTTTAACAAAATCTAACAACATTTTAGCACTTGAATATGTTAAAAGTTTATTAAAAACAAAAAGTAGAATTAAACCCATTTTTATAAAAAGAGTTGATAATTATATTAACAAAAAAGTCATAGAAAATTTTGCTAGTAGCACAAAAATTCGAGAAGAAATTTTAAATAATAAAATAGAAAATATTAAAGAATTTTTACCACAAAATTCACTAAATTATTTTGAAAATATTTCCATTAATTTTGAACTATTTTATAATCTTATTTTATATGAAATTAAAACAAAAAATTTAAACGATTTAAAACAAATTTATTCCGTAAATGAAGGACTTGAAAACAAATTAAAATTAGAAGCAAGCAAAACAAATGATTATAATGAATTTATTAAAAACTTAAATTCAAAAAGATATAAGCAAAATAAAATAAATGCTATTTTGTTAAATTCATTATTAGGAATTACCCACAAACTTGTAAACAAAATTTATACCACAAAAACTAATATTTATATTAAAATTCTTGCAAAAAACAAGCAAAATGCTGATATTTTAAGTGTAATTAACACTAAAAACTTAATTATTAGAAAAAATGATATTAATAAAATTAAATATAATAGTTTTAATAAACACATATATTTAGTCGAAAACAAAGCCATTTCGGTTTACAATTTAATTGCAAAAACTAGTTTACTAGAAAATGATATTTATAATAAAATGAAATGAATTTTCATATAATAGATTATGAAAATAGCAGTTTTAAAATTAAATAAAAATAAAAAAATATTAAGCAAAATTAATAGTTATAAAAAGCAAATTTTTATTACTATTTTTTTATTAACTTTTTCACTACTTTTTGTAATAAATTCTTCGAAATATATCTCTGTTACAATAGACGGAATTTTACTATACGGAACAAAAATTTTGCCCACTCTTCTTCCCTTCTTTTTCGTTACAAAAATTCTATCTAATTTTAATTTTATTTATGCTGTTTGTAATCAATTTTCTTTTCTTACAAAATTGTTATTTAACACAAAAGCAATAAGTTCTTACATATTTTTTATGAGTATAATTTCAGGGTATCCTGTTGGAGCAAAACTCACCACAGAATTTTATGAAAACAAAATTATAGATAAAAATGATGCTCAAAAAATTTTATCTTTTTGTTCAACTTCAGGCCCACTTTTCATTATAGGAACTGTTGGCGTTGGATTTTTTTATAATCAGTTTTTAGGCATTATTATCTTTTTAATTCATGTAATTTCTAGTATTTTAAATGGCATAATTTATAGAAATTTAGGTAGTAGAAAAATAGTAAAATTTTCGAGTAAAAAAGGCGTAAAAAATGATGGCAAAATAGACGATAATTTTAATGCTAAATTAGATGAAAAAATAGATGTAAAACATGATAAAAATTTATGCCAAAATTTAGATGAAAATTTAGTAAAAAATAATAGTAATATTATTAAAAATTTAAACATTGAAAACACAAAAATTAATGACAAAAATTTCTCACTTCAAGAGTGTATGTATAGTAGTATTCAATCAGTTTTGATTGTTGGTGGATATATAATAATTTTTTATGTTTTAATTCAAATTTTACTTGACTATAACATACTATCTCCACTTATAAATTTACTAAATCTTTTAGGTTTGCCACCCATTCAATCTAAGGGCTTATGTGCAGGACTAATTGAAATTACAAAAGGCATTAGTATATTAAGCACAAGTTCAAATATTAAACTAAATTTCATCATATCTAATTTTCTAATAAGTTTTTCAGGAGTTAGTATTTTAATGCAAGCAAATGCCTTTTTAGACAAAATAAATATAAATAAAAAACTGTATGTTTTACAAAAATTTACTCATGGAGTTATATCGTTAGTTTTAAGTATTATCGTTAGTTTATTTATCTTTTAGTTTAATATAATTTTAATAATAAAGTTTAACCATTTATGAATTTAATTAATAAAACTTTAATCAATTAAGACTTTTAATTAATTTACTTAAAATAAACAAAAAAAGAATGCTACCAAACAGGTAACATTCTTTAATATTTTTAATTATTATTAAGCAGATTTCTTAGAATAATAATTCATTAATTCACTTTTAATATCTTTAAGTGGTAATCTTAAACAAGCATATTTATCAGCTAAGATATCTAGCACTGTAATAAAAGCATTTACAATGTTTAAATCTTCATATTTCATGCTGTAAATTATGTTTTTAATTATATAATTTAAAGTTTCTTTGTCGTTAGATTTAATTCTTCTTTCTACTACAATATTATCTAGCATTTGATTTAAATAAGTAGTTAAATTAGTAAAAATAGTATTTACAACTTTTTTTTCAGGAATAACTTCAGTAGGTTTTTCTTCTATTTCTTCTTCCCCAAAAAAGTAATCTAAAATTGCATTTTTAAAAGGAACTAACATTGCTTCAGCAAAAGTTACATAATCTGATGCTTTTTCCGTTTTTGCAAAGTTTTCTCTTATAAAATCAAAGAAATTTATTCGTTTGGCATCACATTCTACTAAAAAGCAAAAAACTAGTGCGACTACTTTGTTTTTATCGGTAGGCATATTAAATTTGCCATAATTTAGTTTATTATCGGCTTTTGCAAGTTTTAATTCATTTTCAAAATTAAAATTACTTAATGTGCTTTTAATATAATTATATAAAGTTTGATTTTGTGCTATAAGTTTTAAAATATTTGAAATTTTTATATCCGCCAAAATGAATTTACCATTAATTAATCCATCAACACTATTAAAAAATTCATTTAACTTTATAGATTCTTCTTCTGTTAAATTTTGCATATAATCTCTCCTACTTTAATTATAGCACATTTTTTTAATTTGTAAAATGTTTTATTTACTTTTATTAAATTTTATGATAAAATAATTTTAGGAGTTTTTATGAATTTTAGACCAGATACAATGCAAAGTAAACTTATACTTTTATATGTTTTTGATAAAATTGAAATTGCACTAACAGAAAACACAATTATGGATATTTGTTGGAGTAGAAACAATTGGCTTAATTATATGGAAATTGTAGATATTATGCCAAGTTTAATTGAAATGAAATTTTTATATAAAACGAAAGATGCTGATGGCGAAGAAAGATTTATTATAACCGAACTTGGACGAAATTGTTTAGAGCATTTTTACTATCAAATTCCTGAAAAAACAAGAGAAGAAATAACTGAATTTTGTAAAAATAACCGAATGGAACTTAAAAGGTCGCAAGAATATGTTTCAAATTTTATTAAAGTAAATGATGATACATATGTTGCAAATTTGAAAATTAAAGATATTAGCGAAGTCAATACTGTTGATATTAAAATAAAATTCAATAATCGAAATCAAGCAGTTGAAGCTTGCAAAACTTGGAAGAAAAATGCTCCATTTATTTATGAAGCACTTTATGAAAATTTAAGCGAAAAAGAAACGACTCAAAAATAATTAAAAATTATAGAAATTAAATATAATTAAAATCTAAATCCATTGTAAAAATAATTGATTTTATATAAATATTAAAAAAACATATTGAGATAATTCAATATGTTTTTTATTAAACATAAAAATCAAAATCTACACTTGCGTTTAAATCGTGTAAAGCATCAATTGTTTTTTGTGTCAAGTTTATACATGGTTTTTCATTTAAATCAGTAAATATTATACAAAATTCACACTCTCCTTCAAATGAATTTAAAATATTCGGCAAATCTTTAAAAATTTCTTTCATCTTTAGAACATAAACTTCAAACTCATCACCAGTGTAAATTTCGTTCAAATCTTTTGTGCGATACCACATTTTAGCTGTTTTATTTTTACCTTTACTATCTTTAAGCGATGTTAATTTATAAGGCTCTAAATTGAAATTTTTGCTTAGTTTATAAACATCAACATCACTTTTAAACCTAATATGAAAACTAAAATGATATGTTACTCTATTTTTTATTGCTTTTTCTTTATCTTCTTCACACCATGATTTATTTAAGTCTTTTTTTAATGTAAAAAAAGTGCTTTCCAAATTGTTTTCATAGTTATTATTATCTAATTTATTTATCTCCATATTCTCTCCTATTAAAATTATAAATAAATTAATTAAAATATGTCAAATAAAAAAATGGCATATGCCATTTTTTTATTGCTTTTGAAATTTACCATTCTTTTTATGAACAACAACTTTCATTTCTTCGTTATTTTCTTCCATTGCTTTTAAAATGTCTAGTGCTTCTTGTTTAGTTTTAACTCTTCTTATTGTTCTACCAGCACCATCTTTACGAATAACCCAACTAGAATTATCTTTTTCATAAATTAAACGATATTTAGCATTTTTAACTACTTTCTTTTCTTCTTCATTTAAAGTTTCTTCGCTGTTTTCTTCTTTCGCTAATTCTTCTTTAACTTCTTCTTTTTTAGGTTTTGTAGTTTTGTTTTTATTTTCTTTAGTTTCTACTGATTTTTCTTCAGTTTTTTTGCTTGATTTTTTAACTGGTTTTTTAGATGTCTCTTTTTCGTCTTCTTTTTTAACTTCTTTATTTTCTTCAGCATTTTCAGTTTCGGCTACTTTAACAACACTATCTAATTTTTCTTCAGTTTTGTTTTCTTCTTTTGCTATTTCTTTTTTGCTTGTTTTTTTAGTATTCTTAGCATTTTCTTTTTTAGGTTCTTCTTCAACTTTTTCTTCAACCTTATTATCACTAACAGTTGTTGCTTTTTTAGTTACTTTGCTTTTTTCAGTTTTTTTAGTTGATTTTGCTTTTGTAGATTTTTTATTAGTTTTTGCTTTTACGTCTTTGTTTTCTTTTTCATCGGGCTCTATAATCCTAACTTCATTTTCACCCTTTTCATCTTGAGACTTAACATCTTTTGTTTCTACCTTTTCTTCATTTTCGGCTTGATTATCATCTTGTTTGTTTTCTTCTTTTAATGTTTTTGCTTTTTTATTCTTGTTTACACAAACTAACACAATGCAAACAATTAGTGCTACTAAGGCTACGCAAAATACGATGAAAACCCACAAGTTTGTAGTAAATAATTTTTCAAAAAATTCTTTCATAATGTTCTCCTTATAAATATAATTTATTATAACATTAAACGACAAAATTTTCAATATTTTTTAATAAAATTTATAAAAAAACTACTTATTTTTTAAGTAGTTTTTAATTTTTAACTTTTTAAATCTATTTATTTTTAATTGCAGATTGAGCGGCGGCTAGAATTGCAATAGGAATTCGATAAGGAGAGCATGAAACATAACTTAAACCTACTCTATGGCAGAAATCGATACTGCTTGGTTCTCCACCATGTTCACCACAAATACCTGTTTTTAAATTAGGTTTTACACTTCTTCCTTTTTCTACGCCCATTTTAATTAATTGTCCAACACCTTCTTCGTCTATTCTAGCGAATGGGTCTTGTTCAAAAATCTTTTTATCATAATATTCATTTAAGAATTTTCCTGCATCATCACGACTAAAACCATATGTCATTTGAGTTAAATCGTTTGTTCCAAAACTAAAGAAATCAGCAGTTTCAGCAATTTTATCTGCGAGAAGTGCTGCACGAGGAAGTTCTATCATTGTGCCAACAATATATTCGATTTTATAATTTTGTTCTTCCATAACTTTTTTAGCGGTTTCATCAACTATATTTTTAACATAATCTAGTTCTTTTTTGTCGCCAACAAGTGGAATCATAATTTCTGGTTTAACTTTTAGTCCACTTTTGCTTACAATGATACCTGCTTCAATTACGGCTCTTGTTTGCATTCTTGCAATTTCTGGATAAGTTATACTTAATCTACAACCACGATGACCCATCATAGGGTTAAATTCGTGTAAACTATCTTCAATAGTTCTTAATTCTTCTAAACTAATATTAATGTCTTTTGCTAGTGCAATTTCATCTTTTTCGGTTTTAGGTAAAAATTCATGTAGTGGTGGGTCTAAGAAACGAATTGTAACAGAATTGCCATTCATCTCTTTAAACAGTCCTACAAAATCTTCTCTTTGCATTGGTAATAGTTTGTTTAGTGCTTTTTCTCTTTCTTCTAAAGTTTTAGCAACTATCATTTCTCTCATAGGTAAAATTCTATCGTTATCAAAGAACATGTGTTCAGTTCTAACAAGTCCTATACCTTCAGCACCAAAATTAAATGCTGTTCTTGCATCGGTAGGAGTATCAGCATTTGCGCGAACACCTAGTTTTTTAAACTTTTTAGCCCAGCCCATAACTGTTTTAAAATCTTCACTTAATGTAGGTGCTACTGTTTTTAACTCTCCAGCATAAATATTACCTGTTGAACCATCAATAGAAATTACATCGCCTTCATGATAAATTTTACCTTTAATTTCTACAGCGGTATTTTCTTCGTTTATTGTTATATTAGATACACCTGCAACGCAAGGAGTTCCAATTCCACGAGCAACTACGGCAGCATGCGAAGTCATACCACCACGACAAGTAACAATACCTTCACTAACATGCATACCTTCAATATCTTCAGCAGAAGTTTCTAAACGAACAAGAATAACTTTGTTACCTTTTTCTTTTAATTCAACTGCTCTTTCACTAGTGAATACAATTTTACCATAACCAGCACCTGGGCTTGCTGGAAGACCATTTGCAATTGGCTCAATTTTCTTTATTTCTTTACTATCAAAAGTTTTGTGAAGTAAGGTATCAAGTGTTCTCACTTCGATTTTCATTAAGGCTTCTTCTTCGGTGTTTAAGCCCTCTTTAACTAAATCCACGGCAATTTTAACAGCAGCAGCAGCGGTTCTTTTACCATTACGAGTTTGTAACATATATAATTTACCATTTTCAATGGTAAATTCCATATCTTGCATATCTTTATAGTGATTTTCTAGTGTTTTTACAATGTTTACATATTGATTATAAACTTCTGGCATTTGCTCTTCTAAATCACTAATTTTGTTTGGAGTTCTAATACCTGCAACAATATCTTCTCCTTGAGCATTCATTAAATACTCACCATAAAGTTTATTTTCACCAGTTGATGGATTTCTACTAAAAGCAACACCTGTTCCACTAGTTAAACCTAAGTTACCAAAAACCATTCGTTGAACATTTACTGCTGTTCCCCAAGTTGAAGGTATATCATTCATTCTTCTATAAATAATAGCACGAGGATTATTCCAAGTTCTAAAAACTGCTTTTACTGCTTCTAGTAATTGAGTTTTTGTATCTTGTGGGAATTCTTCGCCTTTATTTTTAACATACAATTTTTTAAATTCGTTTAGAATATATTTTAAATCTTCAGTTTTTAAATCTAAATCTTTAGTATATCCTTTTTTCTCTTTTAATTTATCAATTACTTCTTCAAATTCTCTTAAATTCATGCCCATAGCAACATTGCTAAACATTTGCACAAATCTACGATAACTATCGTAAGCAAATCTTTCGTTATTAGATTGTTTTGCTAAAATTTCTACGGTTTTATCATTTAAACCTAAGTTTAAAATTGTATCCATCATGCCCGGCATAGAAACTCTTGCACCACTACGAACTGACACAAATAACGGATTTTCTCCACCTAATTTCCTTCCCGTTGTTTTTTCAAGTTCTAATAAAGCATTATCTATTTGACTAAGAATATCTTTGTTTAAATCTTCTCCGTCTTCATAATAAGCATTACATGCTTCAGTTGATATTGTAAAGCCTTCTGGAACAGGTAGTCCAATATTTGTCATTTCTGCCAAATTTGCACCTTTCCCGCCTAATAATTCTCTTTGATTAGCATTTCCTTCTTTAAATAAGTAAACATATTTTTTTGCCATAAATTTCCTCCATTAATAAGTATATTTATTTTTATAAAAAATAGCAAACAAATAATAAAACTTGTTCGCTATTTATATATAATTTTGTGAATTTAACTTTATATTAAATCTTGCTTCAATATCAAGGAGTATTAATTTAATAGCATTTTTTAAAGTTTTTTCTTGATAATCAATATTATTTAAGTCTGTAATTTCTTTTGAGTTTATTTTCTTTAAAAGTTCAAATACATCTTTTTCTACCAAAATAGAATAATCACTTTTACAGTTACCACACTCTAAACTACCATTTTCTAAATTTAAATATATCTTATTTGCAAAAGGAAGCGAGCATACACCGCAACCATTAAAATTTAATTTAAAACCATTAACTTTAATCGTTCCCAACATATATTTTAACAATACAACTTTATCTTCAACAATCTCTTCAAACGCAAGTAAATTTAAAACTTTTAAAGTGTTAATAAATAACAACTGATTAGGCTCTAATGCTTTATTTGTTTTTAAAACAATTTCTAACACATTATTTGCCACAATATATCTGTCGTAATCTTTTGTTATATCAAAAAAGTTTTCTATTAAAAAGGCATTTTTAACAAAAAATATTTCATCTCTTTTTATTAATTCAAACTCAGCAAAAGAAAAAGGGTTATAAGCAAATTTTAACTTATAACTACTTCCTTTACAATTTTTTAATATTACACTAATTAAACCAAGTTCTAAACTATATAAAGTAACTACCTTGTCCTTATCTTTATAGTCATTACTTTTTATTACAATCGCTTTAATTTTAACTTCTTCTGTCATTATCTTTCTAAAACTTCTTCTTCGTTCTTTTCTTTTTCAACATCGTTTGCTAGCAAATAATACCCTATTTCTCCTGTTTGAAAGAATAATTCCCTACACATTTTTGCAAAGTCGCTTGTATATTTCATATATTCCCTCCTTTATAGTAGTATATGCTAGAAATTTTTAATTATTTACTACCAGTTATAAAAAGTATAATAAACTTTTATTTTTTTGACAACAAAATTTAATAGATTTTTTTAAATTTTCAAAAATATTTAAAAAGTTATAATATTAAAAAAAATATACAAAAACTATTAGAATATTTTGTATATTTTTAAATTTTTATATGTCTTTTTTATTATAACCTAAATTATTAACTAATATTTCGTTATCACGCCAGTTTTCTTTAACCTTTACCCAAAGTTCTAAAAACACCTTACTTGATGAAATATGCTCTAATTCTTCCCTTGCACTACTACCAATTTTTTTAAGCATATCTCCGTTTTTACCAATAATAATCATTTTATGTTTAGGTTTTTCACAAAAAATAGTTGCAGAAATTTTAATTAAATTTTCACCTTCACTAAATTTTTCTATAACAACGGCTAAACCATGTGGCACTTCTTCTTGCAAATATAAAAGGGCTTTTTCTCTTATAATTTCACTTGCTAAAAATTTTAAACTAACATCGGTTACTTCATCTTCGCTATAATATTTAACGCCTTCATTCAAATATTTTAAAACAGTATTTAATAATACATCTAAATTTTTCTTTCTATAACTAGAAATAGGAATAATATCTTTAACATTTTTTAAATTATTTAATTCGTTTAGTTTAGGATATAATTTTTCAAAACTTGTTTTATCTATTTTAGATACTACAACTATAACTGGAACTTTTGAGTTGGAATATTTTTCAATTAATTCTAAATCATCTTTATCAAAAGGTTTTAAAGCGTCTAACATATAAATAATTGCATCAGTGCCTTCTACGCTTGCATTGATAGACTCTTGCATATATTTATCTAATTTATTTTTGCTTTTATGTATGCCCGGAGTATCGGTAAATATTATTTGATAATCATCAGTTGTTACAATTCCATGAATTTTATTTCTTGTAGTTTGAGGTTTAGGACTTGTAATAGAAATTTTTTGATTTACTAAACTATTAAGTAATGTGCTTTTACCTACATTCGCTTTACCTATTATTGAAACAAAACCTGATTTAAACATATTAACCTCTCACAATTTTAAGTTTTGATAAAATTTTTTCTTCTTGAGCACGCATAATACTTTTATCTAAATCGTTCATATGGTCATATTCTAATAAATGTAAAATTCCATGCACAAACAAATAGCAAACTTCTCTTTCAGTGCTATGTCCATACTCTTGTGCTTGACTTTCTACTCTATCTAGGTTGATTACAATATCGCCTAAATATAACTTATGATTTTCGGGGTTAACATCTAGTTTATAATCTTTGCGTTTTAATTTTTTATTAAAAATGTTTGAAAGTGCTGGAAAACTTAAAACATCGGTCGCTTCATCAACATTTCTTGTTCTATTATTTAACTCTTGCATATCACTAGAATAAACAAATTCTAAAGTCGTTTCTAAAATATGCGGATTTTGACAAGTTTGTCTTAAAGCCGTTTTATAAACTTTTTTTAATTTTTTTTCTAAATCTTTACTAATTTTTTCTCCAATAATATTTAACATAATACTCCTAATTATATTCCCAAAGCATTTCAACATAACTTGTTACAATTTTGCCATTTGTTGTATCCTGAATTTCGGTAGTTATATTTTGAATACTACTTTCATCTTTTATATTCTTTTTCGCTTCACGAATAGTTTTATCTATTATATCATTTTTTTGCAAAGAAAAATCATTTTTTACTAAATTTTCTTTAATTTCATAAAATTTTTCGCTATAAATTTTAATTGGAACTAAAAAATTATTAAAAAGGTATTGAGTTTTTGTTTCTTTTTCATATTTAACAAAGTTTATTTTCTTAACTTTCATAGGTAACATTTTATTAAAAATGTTGTAATAAGTATTAGTTATAACTTTTCCAGTTCGCTCTAAAACTAATTCTTCATCTAAAAATGTATAACTACTACTATACCACACTTTCATTTTTATATAAGCAAGTGCCTTACATTTAACTTTATTTTCTCCTTTATAGTCATAGCCATTAACTAAAATATCGCCTACTTTTACGCTATCTCCCACTTTAAATTTGGTATGGCCTTGTATAATGTTAAGTTCAACAATTTGACCATTTACATCGCTTATGATATCACTACTTGTTAATATTTCATCTACGTTTAGTTTTTCTTTAATATTTATTATTAAATTTGTGCCTTTTTTTATTACACTCACTAAACTTATATCGTTAAAATTATTTTCTAATTCAGATTCTAATTTCTCAACATTAATATCGTTAAAAAATGTATATTGTTTAATATTTTTTTGACCTAAAAAGTTTATTATTTGAGCATTACTAATTCTTGAATTGCCAGTTATATAAATTGTTGACAAAAAATTATTATTTAAAAATACAATAACAAAAAAGAAAAACAAACCAATTAAAAGACCTATGTGAACTAAACCAAAATTAAAAATGCTATTTATACCATATCTTTCAATAACGCTTACACGATACTCTTTTAAATATGTCTTACTCTTTTTATAATCTTTTTGATTAATTGTTATAACTAAATTTTTAGGACTATTAAAATTCAAATCATAAATATCAATTTTGTTTTTGTATAAATTTTTAATTAATCTTTTTAAATTTACACCTTCTATATTTAATTTTACATGATTATATTTACGCATTTACTACCTCTATTTTATTAATCTTTCCACATACGCAAATATATTTTTTACTAATTTCATTTATTTTTAAATTTTCACCTATTATAGATGCTTCTCCGCTATTCAATTTTATGATAATTTCATCACTAGAAAAAGAAATTATATCTTTAAAATTTTGAAGATAAAATATTTCATTATTAAAATTTACATATTTAAAAGCATTATTTTTAGTGGCAGTTTTTGTCTTTGCATTAACATCATTTAAAAAATCGGAAATAAAAGAAAACATAACTATATATATGTTTTTTTATTTAAAAAAATAACAAAAAAGTGCTACTGCACTCTTTTATAATTATTATCAAATAAAGTTTTTTTATTAGTTTTTAAAACAACTCTTTTTGCTAAGTTTTTATTAACTTCAATAGATGCTAAATATTTTTCTATATTTTTTGTTAAATAAAAATCTTTTCCGTTAAAGTATAATTTAATAGGTTTAAAAACTTTGTTATTAATTAGTTGATTTTTGTATTTTTCAATTTTTTTATAGTTTATTTTTTCTTTTGTAAATTTAATGTATTCTTCGCTACTACAATTATTTTGTAAAATTGTATTTATAACACTTAATGTTTTTTCTTTATTATTGTTATGTATGATAAAGTTATATTTAATCATGTTTTTCTTTTCAAAATAAAATCTTTTAAGTCTTAATTTTATTTGGTCTTGACTATCCCCACGATTTTTTAATCTTTTCTTTAATTCTAATTTATTAACATATAAAAAGATAGTTTCAACATTATAATCTCTTAATTGTTCTTTAAGATTAAAAGTGCCAATTACACCCATATCTTTAATTAAGTCAACATTGTTGTCTAATTCTTTTATGCAAATTTGTTTATCTACCCCATAAAAGTTGTTATGTATCAATTCATGCTCAAAAAAATCGCCATTTTTAATTTTTTCTTGAAATTCATCTTTAGAAATAAAGTGATAGGGGTTGCCTTCGCTTTCGCCTGGTCTTTTTGCTCTAGAAGTAAAAGAATGCAAATATTTTAAGTTATTATTTTGTTTTAAAAGTTCTTTTATTATTGTGTTTTTACCGCAACATGAACTACCTGATAGTGCTATAATCATTTTTTATTTACCTCATAATGTTTTAATTTATTCATTTCTTCAGTTAACTTTTCAGTAACTATATGATAATTTTCTTTTTTGTTTTCTAAATCAAAATAAATAGGTTCTCCTATAACTAATTTATTTCTTCTAAAAATTCTATTCTTTTTTAAATATACCATAGGAATAATTGGTGCTTTGCTTTTTAATGCAAACATTGCAACACCATTTTTTAATCCTTCCACTTCTTCGTGATTCGTTCTTGTTCCTTCTGGGAAAATTAAAAGATTATAGTTTTTATCTAAAACATTTAAACATCTTTTAATACTACTAATTTCTGGTTTTGCTCTATCTACAGGAATTGTTCGCATACGCTTATAAAACCATGCTTTTAGTTTTGTTGAATACAACTCTTTTTTACAAAGCGAATATACTTTTGTTTTGCCAGCATAATAAATTGGAATAAAATCGAAATTAGACTGATGATTACAACACAAAATTGCTTTAGATTTTAATAAATTTTTTTTGCCTATAATTTTTACTGGACAAAGCAATTTTAACGGTAGCCATGCTAAAAAATATAAAATTCTATATAACATAATTCTCCTATTTAATGTAACTTAACATTTTGTTTACTGTTTCTTCTAAATTTAAATTAGAACTATCTATAACTATAGCATCACTTACTATTTTTAAAGGGCAAATATCACGATGTTCATCTCGATAATCTCTTTCTATTAGATACTTTTTGATTTTATCTAAACTAATAGTTTTATTATATTGTAAATATCTTCTCTCCGCCCTAACATCTATACTTGCAGTTAAAAAGAATTTATATTTGGCATTTTTTAAAACTTCACTTGTTATATCTCTTCCATCAATTATAATATCTTGCGTTTTTGCTAAATTTAATTGAACCTTTTTAACAAGTTCTCTCACTTGTAAATTTTGAGAAATAATAGAAGAAATATCTGATATTTTTTCAGTGTTTAAATTATCAGTTACATCTATATTATTTAAAAAGATTTTTTGAACAAAATTTTCAAATTTAACTTTAATATTACAATTTTTTAGTTCTTTTTCAATTTCTTTTTGAATTTTCTCATCTTTTAATAAATATTTATTGTAATCTATGTTGTTTTCACTTAAATAAAGTGCTATAGCCCTATAAATTCCACCACTTGATAAATGATTAATATTTAATTTTCTAGCCAGCATATCACAAACTGTGCTTTTACCACTACCACTATGACCATCAACTGCAATATTAATATATTCCATAAATTTTCTCCTAATTAAATTTTGTTTTTAAATAATTTATTATATCTTCTAAATTTTCTATTTCAAAAAATTTTGCTTTTGGCATTGTTTTAAACCAAGTTATTTGCCTTTTAGCATAATTTCGAGAATCTTGTTTGATTTTTTCTTTAACTTCTTCTATTGTTTTTTTGTTATTAAAATAATCAAAAAATTCTCTATAACCTATTGCTTTCATGCTTTGGCTTTCTTCATTTAAGTTGTATTTTTTAATAACATCTTTTACTTCACTAACAAGTCCGTCATTAAACATTTCATCTACTCTTTTATTAATCCTATCATACAACTTTTCTCTATCTGTGTTTAAAACAATAAGTTCATAATCGTAAACTGGTGTTAGATTTTCATTTGTTATAAATTTCTCGTTATTTTCTAAAATTTCTAAACTTCTAACAACTCTTTTTATGTCGTTTGGGTGTAATTTTTCGGCTCTTTCTTTATCTTTTTCTTTTAAAATATTATAAACAAATTCATTTCCTTTTTCTTTTGCTAAATTTTTATAATACTCTCTTAATTTTTCATCTTTAATGGTATCGTTAAACGAATAAGGAAACAACAAACTTTTCATGTAAAGTCCTGTGCCACCAACTAAAATAGGAAGTTTATTTAATGAAAATGCTTTATCAATTTCTTTTTTTGCTAAACTAACAAAGTCGGAAACAGAAAAATCTTGATTAGGACTAACTATATCAATTAATGCGTGCGGATATTGTTTTTGCTCGTTTTTTGTTAATTTCGCCGTTCCTATATTCATATCTTTATATATTTGCATACTATCACATGAAATTAAATAGCCATTAAATATATCACTGCACTTGCATGCTAAAGTAGTTTTGCCAACTCCTGTTGAACCACCTATTAGTAATATTTTATTCATTAAACTTTCCTCTTAAACCATTTTTCAAGTTCATTTTTAGTTATTTCTATAACAGCAGGTCTACCATGTGGACATGCTAAAGTCATGTTATTCTCTTTCATAATATTAAGTAAAATTTGTATATCATTTTCACTTAATTTATCGCCTGCCCTAACACTTGCTTTACAAGCCTTTTGACTTAATTTTTCTTTTAAAATATCTTTTGTGGTAAGTTTTTTATAACTGTTTAAATCGCCAAACAAATCCGCAAAAAATTCTTTTAAATTAATTGTTGCTAAAACTTGTGGAACAGTAGATATTTTATAACATTTATCTCCAAACAAACTTATTTCAAAACCTAGTTCGTTTAAATTATCAATATTTTGTTCTAAAAATTCTGCTTCTAAACTATTAGTATTTAAAATATAAGGAATAAGCAATGGTTGAAGTGCTATATTTTTTGCATCTAATTCTTTTAATAATTTATCATAATTTATTCTTTCATGACACGCGTGTTGGTCAAAGACATATAAACTAGAATTGATTTCAATTAGTATATATGTTTCAAAAACTGTTCCTATAATTTTATAATCTAATTTATTAACACTTTCAAAAATTTCTTGTTTTGTAGTAAAGTTGTTTTGACTAGGCACAACATTTTCTACCTTAGGTAAATCATTTTGAACATTTTTACTATCAATATTTACTTCTTCAACTTTATCTAAATTATTTAATTGCGTTTCTAAAACTTTAGATAAAATTGGGCTATCGTTAAAAGTGTATTCTTTAGTAGTTAAATTAGCATAAGTTTTTAGTATTTCATCTTTTTTACTTTGAATATCTAAGTTTTCGGTTTGATTAAAACTCTTGCCTTCATGGTTTTTATTTAATTTCTCTAAAATTTTACTTCTTTCTCTACTTACATCTAAAAAGTCATCATCAATTTTCTTTACTTCGCTAAAATTTAATAAGGTTTTAGATATTGCTGTGTAAAAATAACCATAAATTTTTTGAGTATTTTCAAATTTAACATCTAATTTGTTTGGATGAACATTGACATCTAATAAATTATTTGGCAAATTAAAATTTAACACATAAAACGGAAATTGTCCTTTCATTAAACTGCTTCCATAAGCATTTTGAATGCTAGTAGAAATCAAACTATTTATTACATATCTTCCGTTTATAATTAATGTTTGATATGTTCTATTACTTTTTGTATATGTAGGTTTAGAAATATAACCATTTATTGATATTTCATCATTACTATAATCTACTTTAATTAAATTATTTAAGCAATCTTTTTTATAAATTAAATAAATTGCATCTTCTAAATTTGTCCCATTAGTTTTATAGTAAATTTCGCCATCTATAATATAGGTAAATTTAATTTTAGGATTTGCTAAAATATAACGAACCATTAAATTTGTTATATCGCTTTCTTCGCTTTTACTTTTACGCAAAAATTTTCTTCTTGCTGGAATATTATAAAATAAATCACTAACTTCAATAATAGTTCCGTTATTTAAACTATCATCACTAAAATTTTTTATTATTCCGCCTTCAATTTCTATAATTTTTCCTAGTTCAAACTCGGCTTGTTTAGTTTGCATTTTAACTTTGCTTACTGATGCAATACTTGCTAAGGCTTCGCCCCTAAAACCAAGGGTTAAAATATTAGATAAATCTTCAGTTGTTTTTATTTTGCTAGTTGCATGTGGCAAAAAGGCTGATTTTACATCATCTGGATGAATACCTATTCCGTTATCCACCACTTTAATTTTGTCTATTCCGCCATTTTCTATTTCTATTATAATATCAGTTGCTTTTGCATCTAGTGAATTTTCTATAAATTCTTTAACAATGCTAGCTGGCTTTTCTACAACTTCGCCTGCTGCTATTTTATTAAAAACACTTTCATCTAATAAATTTATTCTACCCATTTAAATTTTCCTTTAAATTATTTAAAATTGATAATGCTTCTAGTGGACTAACCCTGTTTATATCCACATCTTTAAGCATTTTTAAAATTTGTTGTGATTTAGTATCGGTTTTTGTTTCACTATTTTCAACTTCTTGGTTAGTAATTTCTTTGCTTTCTAGTTCTTGTAGTATCTTTTTACTATTTTTAATTAGTTCTTCAGGTAGCCCTGCTAATTTTGCTACTTCAATACCAAAACTTTTATTCGCTCCACCACGGACAATTTTTCTTAAAAAGATAATATTTCCGTCAAATTCTTTAACAGTAATTCTATAATTTTTAACACCTTCTAACTTCCCTTCAAGTTCGGTTAGTTCGTGATAATGAGTTGAAAATAATGTTTTTGCTTTAATATGATTAGATAAATATTCAGTTAAACTATATGCTATAGAAAGTCCATCAAAAGTTGCCGTTCCACGACCTACTTCATCAAGAAGAATTAAACTATTTTGCGTTGCATTGTTTAGTATGCTAGCAACTTCGCTCATTTCTACCATAAAAGTTGACTGACCATAAAGCAAATCATCACTAGCACCAATACGAGTAAAAATTCGGTCTGTTAAACTAATTTCCGCCTGTTTTGCTGGCACAAAACTACCTATATGACTAAGCAGTGTTATTAATGCAACTTGGCGCATATATGTGCTTTTACCTGCCATATTTGGCCCTGTTATAATCATTATTCTATCTTCATTATTATCTAGATAAGTATCGTTAGAAATAAAATCTCCACGAGAAATTAGTCTTTCTATTACAGGGTGTCTACCATCAACAATTTTTATGTGATTAATATTTTTATTAATAATTGGTTTAACATAACCATTATCATTCGCTACACTGCTTAAACTAACTAATGCATCTAAAAGTCCTATTAATCTACTTGTATTTTGTAATTTAGTTATTTCAGTTATTAAATGGTCTTTAATTAATAAAAATAACTCAATTTCTCTTTTTAACGCCTTTTCTTTGCTATTTAAAACTTTATCTTCAATTTCTTTTAATTCTTCAGTATAATATCTTTCAGCATTCGTTAAAGTTTGCTTACGAATATATCTATAAGGAACTAAATCTTTTTGCGTGTTTGTAACTTCTATGTAATAACCAAATACTCTGTTATAATCTATTTTTAAGTTTTTTATTCCTGTTAAACTTCTTTCGGTTTCTTGCAAAGCATTTATTATATCAACACTGCCATTAGATAATTTTTTTAAACTATCTAATTCTTCATCAAAACCTTCTTTTATATATTCGCCGTCTTTATAATTATTTACTGTAGTGTCATCAATAAAAGCATTATTTAACAAATTATGAGTATAATCAAAATTATCTATATTGTTGTAAATATCGCTTAAAATTTTAGAGTTAAAAGTAGACAGTATATTTTTAATTTTAGGGAAAATCTCTAAACTATTTTTAATAGCAACACAATCTTTTGGAGTAATAGACCCATAACTAATTTTACTAGATAATCTTTCAGTATCACTTACTTGTTTTAAAAGTTCAATTAATTCATCTCTTTTAATTATGTTATTTACTAACTCTTCTACGCCGTCTAATCTAGCATTAATTTTTTCTTCATTATAAAGAGGTTGTTCAATAAAATTTCTTAGAGTTCTTCCGCCCATAGCGGTATTAGTTTTATCTAGTAGCCACAAAACACTACCTTTTTTCTTTCCTTCTCTTCCACTTGATGTTAACTCTAAATTTTTTCGTGTGTTAACATCTAAATACATATAATCTTTTGAATAATAATATTTGATTTTATTTATGTAATCTAAACTACGCTTTTGAGTTTTAAATAAATATGAAAGTAACGCACCTACTACTATTATTTCGTTATTACTTGTAATTTCAAAAATTTTGTAATTGTTAGTTTTAAATTGTTTGTTAAATAAATCTTCGGCTTGTTTTAAGTTAAATTCGCAGTCTTTTAAACTTGTAAAATTAACTATCGCGTTTTGTTTGACTCCACTTAATAATTCGCTTTCTTTTTTCATATCTTCGTTACAAATTATTTCAGCAGGGTTAATCATTATTAAAAAGTCGTTTAATTTAGAAAGTGTTTCTTCTTTAGCAATATAAAACTCTCCCGTAGAAATATCGGCAAAAGAAATATAATAATTTTTATTAAAATAAATACAAGCAATAAAGTTGTTTTTCTTATCTTCTAATATTTCTTCTTCCATTACAGTTCCTGGAGTTACAATTCTAACAACATCTCTTTCTACTATTTCGTTAGATTTATTAGTGGGTTCTGTTAATTGTTCGCATATACCTACTTTATAACCTAAACTTAATAATCGTTTTAAATATATATCGCATGCTTTTGCAGGTATTCCACACATAGGAGCTTTTTCACTAAGTCCGCAAGATTTCCCAGTTAGTGTTAATTCTAAAACTTTGCTACATAAAATTGCATCATCAAAAAACATCTCATAAAAATCGCCGAGTCTATAAAAAATTATAACATCTTTATATTGTTCTTTAACATTTAAGTAATGTGCCATCATTTTAGATACATTTTTTGTATCAATAGTTTTATCCATAGTCCTTCCTTTTTTATTTATTCTTTTGAATTTCTTTTTCTAATGCAAGTAATTTATTAACTCTTTCATTTTTAATTTCAAAAGGAACTTGATTTTCCATTTTCTCGGCTTTAGTTCCTGTTCTAACTGAATACATATAACCGAAAATTCCATCATATTTAACATTTCTAATTAAATTTAATGTATCTTCAAAGTCTTTTTCTGTCTCTCCTGGAAAACCTACAATTATATCGGTAGTCAATCTAACATCAGGTATTTTCGATTTTATATAATTAACTATGTCCATATAATGTTCTATCGTATAATGTCTATTCATCGCTTTTAAAATTTTATTACTTCCACTTTGAACAGGTAAATGTATTTCTTTAGAAATTTTTTCGTTTTCACTTATTGTATCTATAACTTCTTTACTTAAGTCTTTAGGGTGACTAGACATAAATTTAATAGAAAAATCTCCGTCTAATTTTGCTAAAGTTTTAAGTAAATTATTAAAATTTACATTTTCATCTTTTATATCATTACCATAACTATTAACATTTTGACCAAGCAAGGTTATTGATTTATATCCTTTACTAATTAAGTCTTTAACTTCTTCTACTATTTCGTTAAAATCTCGGCTTCTTTCTCTTCCCCTAACATAAGGAACAATACAATATGAGCAAAAGTTATTACAACCATAAATAATATTTACATAAGCATTAACTTTATCATCTCTAACCATATTAGTTTGCTCTGGCATTAATTTATCATCAGTGCAAAATTCTATAACTCGTTTTTTAGATTCTAATCTTTTTATCATAAATTCTTTAAACTTATATAAATTATGCGTACCAAAAATTATATCAACAAACGGAAATGTTGACTTTAATTTTTCTACTCTATCTTCTTGTTGAGTCATACAACCACAAACAGCAATAATTAAATCTTTCTTTTGTTTTTTTAGTGGTTTTAATGCCCCTATATTTCCAAAGGCTCTATCTTCTGCCCCTTGACGAATGCAACAAGTGTTAAAAACTATAACATCAGCATCGTTTCTATCTTCAGTTTTTTTATAGCCAAGTTCTTCTAACATTCCACAAAGTTTTTCACTTTCGTGTATATTCATTTGACATCCATAAGTTATTACTATATATTTCTTTTCCATGAATATATTATATACTTTTTTTCTCATTTTTTCAACATAATTTAATAAAAAAAACTAATACTATAAATATGAAAAAAGTTTTAAAAATAAGTTTAGTAATTTTGTTATGTTTTATTTTTATTGGTTTAATTGCTCTATCTGTAATTATTAATAGAGCGATTAAAAGTTCTAATAGTGTAAGTTTTGACAAAGACCTATTAATATCGGCCACCAGCAAAATAAGTTTGTATGATAACAACAATAATTTAATAGATAGTCCAAACTCAAACAAAATTGTAGACTATGAAAACTTACCTGGTTTCGTTAAAAACGCATTTATATCTATTGAAGATAAGCAATTTTATAATCATAAAGGTTTAAACTATAAACGAATAATAAAAAGTATGCTAAATAATATTAAAAGTGGTTATTTTAAAGAAGGTGGCTCGACAATTAGTCAACAATTAATAAAAAATACACATTTAAATAACGAAAAAACTTTTGATAGAAAAATAAAAGAAATAGTTTTAACTAAAAAATTAGAAAACACTTTTAGTAAAGATGATATATTAGAAACATATCTAAATGTTATATATTTTGGAAACAATTGCTATGGCTTAGAAAATGCTAGTTATGGCTATTTTAATAAACCAAGTAGTGAACTTACAATAAACGAAGCGGCCGTTTTAGCAGGACTAATTAAAGCACCGACAAAATATTCGCCAATTTTAAACTACGAAAACTCATTTAATAGGAAAAACTTAGTTTTAAAAGAAATGCACAAAGACAAATACATAACCGATGAAGAATTTAATGAAAATTACAATAAAGAAATAATATTAAATTTAAATAGCAACATGGTTAAAGATATTTATGCTAGTAGCACAATAATGGAAGCGGAAAAAATATTAAACTTAAGCGAAAAAGATATGAAAATGTTAGGTGTTAAAATTTATACATATTTAGATGAAGACTTACAAAATGATGTTATTAATGCCGTAAATAATAAAGAATATTACCATAAAAACAAATACGGAAATATTGCTGATAGTTGTGCTGTTATTATAGATAACAAAACTGGCGGAATAAATGCTTTTTATGGAAAATGTGACTATAATTTATTCACCTTAAAACGACAACCTGGTTCAGCAATAAAACCAATACTTGTTTATGCCCCTGCTTTAGAAAAAGGTTTAAACCCAGATAGTGTTATTTTAGATGAATACATTAACTACAATGGTTATAGTCCTAAAAATGTTGGTGGAGTTTATCATGGATATGTAACAACTACAGAAGCGATAGAACAATCATTAAATATCCCTGCCGTTAAAGTTCTAAAAGAAGTTGGAATAAATAATGCTAAAAACTTTGTTAAAAATGTAGGTCTTGATTTAACAAATGAAGGCGACAACTACGCACTCGCACTAGGTGGCTTTAAATATGGCATGAACTTAATAGATTTAACTAACACTTACTTACCTTTTTCACAAAAAGGTGAATTTACCCATGCTAGTTTTATAAAAGAAATAAAAAGTGTTAATGGAACGCTTTATAAAAATTCGGAAAATAAAACAAAAGTTATGAGTGAAGAAAGTGCATATTTAATGAATAATATGTTAATTAGTGGCGTTAAAAAAGGAACGAGTATGCGACTTAATAAACTACCATTTACTGTTGCTGGCAAAACTGGAACAGTTGGAATACCTAACACAAACTTAAATACCGATGTTTACTCTATTGCCTACACTAATAGTAAAACTTGTGGAGTATGGCTAGGAAATTCTACAAACAAAACAGAATTTAACCTAGAAGGTTGTAATAATGGTGGAACATATTGCACAAGTATGTTAAAAGAAATAATAAGTGTAACAAACAAGGAAAACTTACCAACTCATTTTAATCCAAAACCAAGTGGAATTGAAATAGTTAATATTGATGAAACAGTGCTTGAAACCGAACATAAACTTATGCTTGCTGGCGAAAATACTCCACCAGTATATAGAAAACAAATAGAAATAAATAGAAAATTTAACAACTTACCTATAAGCACTACTTATACTAACCCTAAACCAGTTGAATTTAAAATAAAAATTGAAAACAATAAACCTAAAATAACTTTTAATGCACAAAAATTTTTAATATATAAAATTTTTAGAGTTGAAGAAGACCAGACAAAATGTTTAGAAACCTATAAAAACAAAAAAGGCGAAATTACCTTTGTTGATAACTCTGCCGAAACTGAAACTTTTTACAATTATTATATAGAGTGTTATGCATATAATTATTCAACTTTTACTCCTAGTGCTAGAGCAAAAAGCGAAAGTGTTAAAATTTATATATAATAAAAAAAGTGCCTTTGGCACTTTTTTAATCTTCTTTTGTATATTCATCTTCATTTAAAACAATTGTATCGTCGTTTGTGAATAAACTTTTTAATGTTTTTTTAGTCTTTTTAATTTTATATGATACTACTATTGTATCTATTAATGTAGAAATTGCTTGGCAAATTAATGTTACACCTAAAATTATAAATAAGACATTTTCAGTTTGTGGAATACATATTAAAGTTATACCTAAACCTAAAACTATTGTTGATAAAATGGTATCTAACCACCAATATTTAGCACCAAGTCTTCTACAATCAAAAGACCATTCAATAGAGAATAAACTTTTGCAAATAAATATAATACCAAACATAAATCCAAAAATATTTGCATTTAAAATTACATTAGCATTTGCAAAGAAAACTACAGATAAAGCGATATTTACAATACCATTAATAAACCCAAAAGGTTCTATGCCATAAGTAAAGTAGTTAAAACACTTAACCATACCCATAACAAGTAATAGACTTGCAAATAAATAAATTATCGTTAATTTTGTAACATTAGGACTAACAATAAATAAAATACCTAAAATTAAATTTACTAAAACTTCAATAAAAGACCATGCTTTTACTTTTTTGAAAAATGACATAATAAATTCTCCTTTTATAATCAAATTCATTTAATTATAACTTTATTTACTTATTATTTGGAATATAAATTTTTAACATTTGTATAAAATTATAAAAATTCAACTCTTTTATACATTTTTTTATTTTATATTTTCTACGAAAAAGTTAATTCTCACTCATCTTCTCTCTAATCTTTTCTTCAACTTCTTTATAAATTTCTTGATTTGCTTCTAAATATGCCTTAGCATTTTCTTTACCTTGACCAATTTTTTCGTCATTATAACTAAACCAAGCACCACTTTTTTCAATTATGTTAAATTCTACAGCTAAGTCTATTAAACAACCAACCTTAGAAATTCCTTTACCGAACATTATTTCAAATTCTGCGGTTTTAAAAGGTGGTGCCATTTTATTTTTAACAACTTTAACTTTTGTTTTATTTCCTATAATTTCATCACCATTTTTAATTGTATCAGTTTTTCTAACATCTAAACGAATACTTGAATAGAACTTTAATGCTTTACCACCAGTTGTAGTTTCTGGGCTACCAAACATAACCCCTACTTTTTCTCTTAATTGGTTGATAAATATAACTATTGTGTTGGTTTTTGAAACAATGCCAGTTAATTTCCTTAATGCTTGACTCATAAGTCTTGCTTGAAGTCCAATAAAACTATCCCCCATTTCGCCGTCTATTTCGGCTTTAGGAGTTAACGCAGCAACAGAGTCGATAACAACTAAATCTACTGCTCCACTTCTAACTAGTGCTTCACAAATCTCTAATCCTTCTTCTCCTGTTGATGGTTGAGAAACATATAAGTCGTTAATATTTACGCCAATTCTTTCCGCATAACTTGGGTCTAGAGCGTGTTCAGCATCTATAAAAGCACAAGTGCCACCAAGTTTTTGACACTCGGATACAACTGTTAAAGCAACTGTAGTTTTACCACTACTTTCTGGCCCATATATTTCTATAATTCTTCCCTTTGGTATTCCGCCAATTCCTAGTGCTTTATCTAAGGTTAAACAGCCTGTAGGAATAACTTCTATATCTTGATGAGTTTTATCGCCCATTTTAATAACAGAGCCTTTACCAAATTGTTTTTCTAATTGTAAGATTACACTATCCAATGCTTTTTTCTTATTGTCGTCCATTATTCTTCTCCTTTGTCTTTAAAAACTTGTTTATTTTTTACACAATAATTTATTCCGCTTAAAATTGAAACAAGTGTTGCTAAACCTAAAATGCTATAACCTGTCCACTTAAAAATTTCAATTAAAAGTGGAATTTCTACTAAGCCAAGTAGTGCAGAGTATGCTAGCAAAACACTTATTGCAATATCTTGTAAAACTGTTTTTAGTTTACCCCATTTATCAGCACTAATAATAACATTATTGCTTGCACCAACTTGTCTTAATGCTCCTACAATAAAATCTCGTGAAATCATAATAAACAATACAAGTTCGGCAAATATTTTTGGAACAGTTCCATCAACACATATTAAAATTAAAGCACCAAACACTAATAGTTTATCAGCAATTGGGTCTAAAAATTTACCAAGGTTTGTTACCTGATTATTTTTTCGTGCAAAATATCCGTCTAAATGGTCTGTATACGCAGCAAGCATAAAAACAAATAAAGCCACAAATTTACCAAGGTTATATGGTATAAAACTTGCTAAATAGAAAAATATAACAAGTGGAATTAATACTATTCTTGAAATAGTAATTTTATTTGGAAGATTTAGTTTCATTAACAATTTCTCCTATTAAATCAATGTCTAATGTGTCTGTAATTTTAACTTTTTTATAGTCGCCCACTTTTGTTTTGTTATCATAATCAGTATATATTAAAGTATCTATAACAGGGCTATTATATTCACTTCTAAATGTTACAACATCTTCTGTAACCTTTTCACAAACACACAATAAAGTTTTATCAATTAAATTTTTATTGTTATTAATTATAACATTTTTTTGAATCTTTTGCAATTTTTTAACTCTAATATTTTTAATAAAATTTGGTATTTGATGTTTTAATTTGTAGGCTTTAGTCCCTTCTTCTTTAGAATAAGCAAAAAAACCAACATTATTTAATTTATATTCGTTTAAAAAATCTTTAACTTCAACAAAATCTTTATGTGTTTCACCTGGAAAGCCAACAATAAAAGTTGAACGAATTGAGATATAATTTTTACAATTTCTTAATTTTTTTATTATAGAAATTATTTTTTCTTTATCTCCTTTTCGGTTCATCGCTTTTAAAATTTTGTCGCTTATGTGCTGTAAGGGAATATCAATATATTTACAAACTTTTGGATTATTATCTATTTCATTAATTAATTCATCACTAATTAATTCTGGATAGCAATAAAGTAGTCTTATCCACTTTAAATTTTCAATTTCGCTTAGTTTTTTAATTAATTCTACTATTTTATATTCTTTATATAAATCGTAACCATATTTTGTAACATCTTGTGCAATTAAAATAATTTCAGTTGCTCCATTTTTAACAAGTTCTTGTGCTTCTAAAACTAATTTTTCAATAGGAGTTGATTTATATCTCCCCCGAATAAAAGGAATTAAGCAATATGAACAAAAGTTATTACAACCATCAGCAATTTTTAAATAGGCGTAATTATTAGGTGTAGAAATTACTCTATTTAGGTCGCAAAAATCGGGCGAAAAGTTTTCTTTAATGTTATAAAGTTCTAAAATATGTCTTACTATATATTTATTTTCTTTTAATGGAAGAATTAAATCTGCTTCTTTTAATTCTGATTTTAATTCATCATAGTTTTTTTCACTTAAACAACCAGTAACTATTAATTTCTCTAATTTTTTACAAGAAGATTTAATCTCTAAAATTGTATCTATGCTTTCTTCTCTACTTGCTTTTAAAAATGCACATGTGTTTACAATAACAATTTCAGCATCTTTTTCATCTTCAGTAAAACTAAAACCGAATTGTTTTAAAAAATATAACATATTTTCAGCATCAACTCGGTTTTTATCACAGCCAAGAGTTATTAGTGCAATTTTTTTATTTAGTAATTCTTTTGTAGTCATTTTAATCTCCATAAATTTGTCTATATTCGTCCATAGTTAAATAAACCGTTCTTGGTCTACTACCATCTGCTGGCGAAATATAATGTAGTCGTTCCATTTGGTCAATAATTTTACCTGCTCGAGAAAATCCTAAAGCAAAATGTCGTTGAAGTTTAGATATGCTTGCTTGACCAATTTCAATAACATATTTTAGTGCATCTGGCATTAAACTATCAAGTTCGTTAGGGTCATAACCTGAACTTGCTATACCATTATTATCGCTTGTTTTATTAATTTCTCTTTCAGCCTGTTCATCAAACACGCCTTCGTTATTTTGTTTTATAAATTGAATAACATTTTTTAATTCTTCATTAGAAATAAATGCACATTGAATTCGGGCTGGTTCTGGTAATTCTTGTGGATAATATAACATATCACCTTTACCAAGTAATTTTTCCGCACCTACTCTATCTAATATTGTTTTGCTATCTATAAAACTAGAAACAGCAAAAGCAATACGAGAAGGTAAATTTGCCTTAATTGTTCCTGTAATAACATCGACTGATGGACGTTGTGTTGCTAATACTAAGTGAATACCTGCAGCACGAGCCTTTTGAGCAATACGAGTAATTCTATCTTCTATTTCTTTTTTATTACTACTCATTAAGTCGTTCATTTCATCTAATATCATAACAATATAAGGTAATTTTTGTGCTTTTCCGCTAACAACATCTTCTGTTTCATTATATTCTTCTATCTTCTTAACATATGCTTCTTCAAATTTTTCATATCTTCTTTCCATTTCGTTAATTAAATAGTTTAAAGCGTTTATTGTTTTATCACTATTACTTATAATTTCTGGAATTAACAAATGTGGAAGATTATTAAACATAGAAAATTCAACTCTTTTAGGGTCTACGATAACAAGTCTTAATTCTTCTGGGCTACATTTATATAATAAACTTACAAGCATAACATTTAAGCAAACACTTTTACCGCTACCAGTTGTTCCTGCAACTAATAAGTGTGGCATTTTACTTAAATCGCAAACACGATATTTGCCGTTAATGTCTTTACCTAAAGCAAAAGTAAGTTTACCTTTAGCACCATAAAACTCTTTACTTTCTAAGCATTCTCTTAAACCAACCGTTGCAATTTCATCGTTAGGAACTTCTATTCCTACCGCACTTTTACCCGGAATTGGTGCTTCTATTCTAACTCCATGAGAAGATGCTAATGCCATGGCAATATCGTTTGAATACTGGTTAATTTTATTTACGCTTATCCCTGGTGGCATTTCAAGTTCAAATCTTGTTACCGCTGGGCCACATGTAACACCAATGACTTTTGCTGGCACTTTAAAGTTTTCTAATGTTGTTTCTATTATTTTTGCTTTCTCTTCATAATTTTCACAATATTTATTTGCGTCGGTAGAAATATTGTTTAACAAATCAGTTGTAGGTCTAACATATCTACTAGGTTTTTTATATGTCGCCATTTTGGGCTCTTTTTTAGTATCTAATAAATTTGTTTGAGTATATTTCTTTTCTTCTTTAGTTACTTCTTCTGATTTTTCTAAATTTTTAACTTTGTTTATCAAATCATCTATTTTAACATCACTAATTTTATCGCCTTTATTTGAGTTATTAGCATTGTTATTTATATTATTTGTGCTGTTAGTGTTGTTATTTAAATTGTCTTCGTTACTAATATTATTTAAATAAAAACCATTTTGTTCTATAGCACTATTATTTTTCTCTCTTTCTTGTTGTTTTAATTCTTCACTTTCTTTAATTAAATCATTAATAGGTAAATTTTTTAAATTATCTTCTAAATTCAAGTTTTTGTTTTTAAGTTTAGCAATATCTTCCATACTAGTTTTTCTATAATTAGGGTCGATTGTTGCTCTTAAAAATTCAAGATTTTTCTCTCGTCTATCTTTATCATTTTCTCTTGTTTGTGATTTACTACCTGTAAATGTAGATGAATTAAAAGCATTAAAATTTGATAATTTTTCATCAATATTTTCATCTTCATAATCTTTAAAAATAGGGGCATCATCAGTTTTATTATAGAATTTATTAAAGGTTTCTAATTGTTTATTGTTTAATGTTTCGACTGGCTGATTTTTTGCTTGTCCAATGCCAAGTCTTCGTTTTGCTTCTAGTCGTTTTGCTTCATCACTACTTATTTCAGCATCAACCACTATTTCAGGATTTTTTTCACTATTATTAAAAATTTGGTCATTTAAATATTCGCTTGCACTATTAGAAATTTTTACTTCTTCAATTCTAGCCTTTTGCTTTTTATTTTTTCCTATAAAATTGATAGAGTTTTTATTAATAATAAAATAATCTAAAATTTTATATGCAGAAAAAATTAATAAAATACTAAATACTACATAAGCACCAAAATATTGAATTAATTTTACTAAAGGATAAGTGAATAATGAAATTAGTAATCCACCTGCACTTAAACTATTATATGTTTGACTTAAATATGTGCCATAACTAGATAAACTTAAACCACCACTAAATGCTAAATGAAGAATGCTAAGTAAACTAAATGCTAGTAGACTAATATAAACAATAAATTTTTTAGGCATAACAAATTTCTTGTCTTTAAAAAGCATATAACTTAAAGCATAACCACCAAAAAACAAAGGATAAGCAAACACCCCAAAAAAACCAAGTAAAAAGTGCTTTAAAAAGCCTAAAAAGCCACTAAATAAAGCAAAATAACCAATACTTGATATAATTATTAGAATAATAGCAATTCTTTTTTTAACCGAATTTTTTGGCTTGTTTTTAAGCGGTGAAATATAGTCCATTTGGCCTCCTACCCCAATTATAACACAAATAAAATAAAAATTAAATGTTTTACAAAATTTTTTGTAAAATTTTTGTCTTTTTATTTTAAATAAAAAACGGCTATAAACCGTTTTAATCAAAACTCTTTATTAAGTCTATATCATTTTTAGAACTTACCATAGTTATACAATATTTATCTGTAAAAATATTTAGTAATTGTTTATTTACATCTTTTAAAGTGACATTTTTGTAAAGTTCTATCATGTCTTCTTTACTTATTATTCTATTTTTGTTTTGAAGTTGGAGTGCCATATTTGATGCACTATCTGATGGACTATCTGAACGAAGTTTTATTGATGAAATCAACATATTTTTTGCTTGCATTAGTTCTTCTTCGGTAAAACCATTTTGTTTAACTTCTTCTATAACCTTTTTAATTGTTTTTAGCGCTAGTGGTAAATTTTTTAAATTTGTTCCAAAACCAATATTAAACATGCCCGATAAATAATTTACATCATTACTAGAATAAATTGTGTAAACTAATCCAAGTTTTTCTCTAACTTCTTGAAAAAGTCTACTACTCATTCCCCCACCTAACATATAAGATATAACTAAATTTAATCGGTTTTCATCTTCGCTAAAATTGTTAGTTGTTTTATATGCTATTTTAACTTGTGCTTGATTTGTATCTTTATAAATTACTGCTTGATTTTTTTCAATTTTATAATTAGTAATAACTGGATTAAACACAAAACTTTCTTTTTGTTTAAAATTCTTTTCAAAATATTTGTTGATTAAATTTTCGGCTTCCTCAAAACTAATATTACCCGCTAGAGATAAAATAATATTTTTAGGGGTATAATTTTTACTAAAATAATCTAAAATTTGCTCTCTTGAAATTTTACTAACGCTTTCTTCCGTTCCCGCAATATCATGAGCAAAAGTTGTTCCGTTATAAAAAATACTATCCATTAATATTTCACATTGTGAATCAGGCATATCTTGATACATATTTATTTCTTCAATAACAACTTGTTTTTCTTTAATTAATTCTTCGCTATCAAAAGTTGAATTAAAAAACATATCAGATAACAGTTCAACACTCTTTTCAACTGTGTCTTTTGTTCCATAAGTGAAATAACAAGTATTAGTTTTTGTGGTATAAGCATTAGTTTGAATACCATATTTGTCAAACTCTTTAACAATATCTAAACTTGTTCGAGTTTTCGTTCCTTTAAAAAACATATGTTCTATTAAATGACTTATTCCGTGGTCTTTTTCATTTTTTTCATTACTAGACCCTACAAACACAAAAAGTTTAACCGAAACACCTTCAAAACCTTTCATTTCATTAACTGCAAGCCTTACACCACTATTTAAAGTTTTTATTTTAATCATATTTACTCCTATGATTAGTATAACTATTTTTATAACTTTTTACAAACAAAAAATAAAAAAAGTGCTTAAAATAGCACTTTTTTAAAATTTAGGTTTTAACAAATCACTAACTATAATCTTTTTCATTTCTGGAGTTAAATTAGAAACTTCTTTTTTTATCTTTTCTTTTTCAGTAAGTTCAGGTTTTTGTTCTCTAAACGGAGCAAAATCGCTTTCATCTTGTTTAAAATACTTCTTTTCTTCAATAATTCCAACAGCAACAGGTTTTTGTTCAACTATAACTGGATTTTCCGCTTCAGTTTTTATTTTATCGTCTTTACCTTTACTTTTGCCTTCTTTTTTATTGATTTTTAAAGTATTAACAAAATATAACGCACCAATAACAAGCAAAATTACTATAAAAGAAATCAATGTGATAATTTCAGCAATATTCATAGTTATTCCTTATCTTCTTTATTTGAAAAAGACTTACGCATATCAGTATCTGCTAATATGTTTTGTAATTTGTAATAATCATAAACACCAAGTTTACCTTCTTTGAAAGCGCCCGCAATTGCTTTTGGAACTTCAGTTTGTGCTTCAACAAGTTCAACTTTTCTTTCTTGTTCGGCAGCAAGTGCCATTGCTTTTCTTTCTTCGGCTTTTGCTTGAGCAATTTGTTTATCTGCTTCGGCTTGATTTTTAAGTAATTCTGCACCAACGTTTCTACCTAAGTCTACATCGGCTATATCAACTGATAAAATTTCATATGCTGTGCCGTTAGATAGGTTGCCGTTTAATAATAATTTACGAGAAATTTCATCTGGGTGTTCTTTTACTTCGTTATATGTATTTGTTTCACCAATAGTTGTAACAATACCTTCGCCAACACGAGCAATAATTGTTTCTTCTCCTGCACCACCAACTAATTTTTGTAAGTTTGTTTTAACGGTAACTTTAGCAACTACAATTAATTCAATACCATCTTTTGCTGTAGCAGTAATTTTTGGTGTTTGAATAACCTTTGGAGTAACACTTTCTTTAACTGCTTGTAAAACATCACGACCTGCAAGGTCTATAGCCTTTGCTTGTTCTGTTGTTAAATTAATTTTAGCACTATGAGCAGAAATTAAAGCCATTACAACTTTATTTACATTACCACCTGCTAATACATGGTTTTCTAAATCGCTAACATTAACATCAAGACCTGCCTTTTTAGCATTAATATAACTATCTATAATAATAGATAAATTAACGCCTCTTAATTTCATACCAAAAAGTTTGCTCATAGGTAAATATGTTCCACTAACCAAACATCTAAACCAATATTTAATAGGTAATAGTGCCAAAATTACAGCAATTAAAACTACTACTACACCTAAACCAATAACCCAGCCAATTGCTGAATTCAACAAATTTATATTCATTATTCTTTCTCCTTTAACATTTCAATTTCTAAGTAATTATCTTTCACAGATACAACTTTTACTTTTGTTCCAATTTCTAAAAATCCATTTAAACTTAGTGCTTCGTAAATTTCGTTATCTATTCTAATTTTGCCAATAGGTTTACAAGTAGTAACCGCTTCTCCTGTTTGACCGATAAAGATTTTTAAATCGTCATCGTTATAAAAAGTTGGCAAACTCGTTCCCTTAGAAATAAGTAATCCCCTACCCTTTTTTGCTTGCAAAATTAACAAAACTAAAACACCAATAACAATAATTAATGCAATAGCAAGAACTAAAATTATGCTTACTAAACTTTCGCCAATACAAATTTTAATAATAATTCCAGCACCTATTAAACTTAGTCCACTTATTCCAAAAAAACCAAAACCAGGAATAAAAAATTCAATGACTAAGAATACAATACCTAATATGTAAATAGAAGTTGCAATTATACTAAAAGTATCGGTTACACCACTTAACAATAAGCCCATAATTTCTCCTTTTTGATTATTATACACCCAAATACCCTAGTTGTCAATATACATTTTTTTATTTTTTTAACCAATATTTTGTTACAAAAATTTAAGTTAATATCATGTATAACTTTATATAATTATGCTAATTTAAAATATAAACAAAATATGTTTAGTTTGAACTTATATTATATGTTTTTTAAATAAATTTCTTGTGATTAAATATTTGGTTTATATAACATAATTTACCATAAAAGTAATATTTTAAAAGTTGGCACTAATATTTGAAATTTTAATTACAAAGTTACTAAAATATTTGCATAAAACAAAAAAACAAAGGAGTAAAAATATGGAAATACAACAAGCACTTGATTTAACTTATGTTAAAGTGGAAGAAGTGCAAAAAAAATTAGAAAATATTTCTAATAATTTAGAAGATACCGAAAGTATGTTAAATGGCACCACTGTTAATGAAATAAAAACAAAAGTTATGGAAACCAACAACAACTTAAATGAAATATCATCAACTATAAATAGTTTAGAAACAAGCAACGAAGAATTATCGACAAAATTAAATGCAAACTCAACTAAACTTGATACTATTATTGAAAATCAAACAGGTTCTGGTGTAAGTGAAGAATTACAAACTTCAATTACTTCTACTAATGAAACTTGTAACAATATTTCTAGTAAAGTTGATACTATAAATAACAATACAACAACGATTAATAGCAATACTGCTACCACAAATAATAATGTAAATAGCATTAAAAAAACTATTGAACTGATTAAAGATAATATGTCATTAAATTATGAAAGTAAAGCAATTAATCAAAAATTAGATGAAATTATTAAAAAAATAACCACTGATTCGGGCGACACATTGTTTACTGCAGACCCTTACAAGTTAGATTTAGAATATACAACGAAATTAGAAGAACACAGAAACCCGACAAATAAAGATTTTTTTGAAATTGCTGAAGAAACAGAATACCCCAAAAGTAGTTACTTATTTAACATTATAGCCGATTGTGAAGGTTCGACTTTCGATTTTAATCTAACATTATCTTACACTGTTCCAGATAGTGAAACAGAAAAAAAGATTTCACTAAGAAGCAATTCTAAAGAAGAATTTTTAAATATAGAATCGGGAACTAAAACTATTAATATTAATAGAAAAAATATAACGGTAAAAGATAATTGTATTTTATTTGATATTTTAACTTATGCTCAAATGACTGTGCATTATTTGAAAATTGAATTATTGTGTGATAATGTTATAATTTTACCTAAAAGAAAAAAATATAAAGTTAGAAATGCTTATGATAAAATTGCTATTAGCAAAATTGAAAATAAAAAAGCATATTATTTGATTTTAGATAAAACTAAAGCACTTTACCCCGCATTATTGAATCAAGAATATGTTTTAGATGAAGAAAATGTTATTGATTATGATTATAGTATAGATACAATGGAGTATTTGAATAAAAAATACTCAATAGAACCTTATAAATGCAAAATTAACACTGCAATGAGATATTCTTCAAATTATGCTAATGGTTTGGTCACAGCATCCGAACCCCAAATGCCTAGTTTAACTTGCAATATAGGTTATAATGATTTGAAAGGATTTTGGAGTAGTGTTCTAGAATTTTTTAGCCCTAATGCCCCATATGCATATATTTCAAACATGACAAATTCAAAAGAAACACGAAATAGAGTAATATATAAAAATAAAGAACTTTGCTCAAGTGGACTTGTAGAAGATTTAACAAGATTTAACAATGAATATAAAATAGCATATGTAATAACAACAATTAAAGGATATAATCATATTTATATTAATAACAACTGCTGTGGCGAAATAGGATATGGAAAAAATGTAACGGCTTATTATGATAAAGATAATCCTAATAAAATTAATATGTATATGAATGATAACGGCTATTGTGTAAAATATATTTTGCTAATAAATGATGATAAAACAAGCATATCCACATTAAGTAAAAAAATAATTGGTAGTTATGATGCTTATTTTGAGACAAATAGTGATATTTATTTTGTAGAAAAAAATGGTCAATTATTTATGTATAAAAATTAAAAAAACTAGAGATTGATATCTCTAGTTTTTTATAACTATTTAAATTAATTATTCACGAGCTGCAATAGTTTTGCCTTCAAAAGCTTTTTCACAAGTAGTTTCGTTGTTAGCCCATTGAATTGCTTCCATTACTAATGTAACTTCAAAAGTAGCACCTTGAGCAGTATTTCCTAAATCAGTTGAAATTACAACATCTTTAGTTAAATCAGCAGAAGCACCAACAGCAACAGCATCTGCAACATAAGTATAGTCACCTTTAAATGCTGCATCTAATGCAGTTTTTAATTCAGTGTTAGGTCCAGCATAAGTGTGAGATAATTTATATCTAACCCAAACTTTTGCAGTTCCTTCATTTTTAATAGCTCCTGTAACTTTTAATGTGTCACCAGGCATAGCAACAGCATCAGCTTTAGCAACTGTAACAGCACCATCTGAACCTTGAATGTTAACTGTACCGAAAGTTACATTTGCACCAGTACCATCTTTCTTATCTGTGAACCAAGCGCCAGTAGCAGCTAAACAGATAGAAGCGATTAAAAGTAAAGATAGAACAACTAAAGCGATAATAGATTTAGTATTTTTCTTAGAATTTACCATTTTTCATTTCTCCTTTAAAATTTTATTTTTTATTTATGTATTCTTTAAACAATATATTTTAAGTGAGTATTGATATAAAACCGTAGTTTTTTCTTCTCACTTTATATATTGGGAATACCTAGTTGTAGGACTTCCGCCCTGAAATGTCTTTTCCCTACCAAAATATTGGTTCGGTTTATTTAATCTTTACATATTTAAGTATAAGAATTAAATTTAAGAAAGTCAAACAAAATTCGACATATTTTTAAAATTTTTTTATGTAAATTTATTTGAGTTAGTTATTACTTACTAACTGGTTTAATCATAGCACTATATAAAAATAAAGGCAAACGATTTTGACAAATTTTTTAAATTTTTTTTATAATTTTTATTATTTTATCTTTTATTTTTTTATTACAATTAGATACCTAACAATAATGGTTATTAAAAGATAATTACATTTTTTAATAAAATTAAATTATATATAAAACTATTATTTTTTATTGTAAAAACAGCAAAAAGTTAGGAATGCAATAAAAATAAAAAACAAAACAAATAAAAAATTTCTCCACCAAAAGTGAAGAACATTTAAATCTCCTATTAATGAAATAGAATCTCCTAGTCAAAATCGTTTGCCTTTGTTTTTATATATTTCAAAATTAAATTATCATTATTTTTCTTTTTTCTTTCTTATTTTTTATTTCCTAAAAAATCCGAATTATTTAAATAAAAAAGAAAAAATAAAAATTAAAAAATAAAAATACAAACAAAAAAAATCCTTGCTTTCGCTTGGATTTTTTAGTTTGAAGTTGGCAATGAGTTATTTTCCCGGACCGTCACCAGCCAAGTATTTTCACCGCTGTAGAGCTTAACTTCTGTGTTCGGGATGAGAACAGGTGGACCTCTACGCTAGAATCACCAACAATGGTTGAATGTTAAAGCACATTCACAACTACATATTGAAAATAGAACTTATTAATCTGTTGTTTTATTTTGTGATTTCACTTAAATTTGTGATCAAGCCCTCGGACTATTAGTATTGGTCAGCTACACGCATTACTGCGCTTCCACACCCAACCTATCAACCTTGTTGTCTACAAGGGTCCTTACTAGCTTATGCTATGGGATATCTAATCTTGTGGCGAGTTTCACGCTTAGATGCTTTCAGC
>CAKVHZ010000009.1 GCA_934754445.1 uncultured Clostridia bacterium
GTGCTGTAACAGGATCATATTATAATGCTCGAGAAGTTGAGTATTATAACACGAGGGGTGAAACATTAGATGGAATTTCTCATGCAATTACGATTGTTGGATGGGACGACACAATACCTGCAAGCAAATTTAAACCAAAAGAAGCAAGTCAAAATGGTGGTTGGATTATTAAAAATAGTTATAATACACTTCCTTATTTTTATCTTTCTTACGATAGTTCTGTTGGCAATGTTTGTGGGTTTAAATATGCTAAAAAATCTGAATTTGACTTCAATTATTTTTATGATAATGTTATTGAAGAACCTATGCGAAGTGAAAATAATTCAAAATGTGTTGCCAATGTTTTTTTGGCAAAGAAAAGTGATGATGAACATAGTGAATATGTAAAAGCGGTTAATGTGGCAACTTATGGTAACAATTTAACTTGTAATGTAAAGGTTTACACAAATTTAACAAACCCCAACAATCCAGAAAGTGGGATATTATCTGCAAGTGGAGAAAGGCTTTTAGATTATAGCGGTTATCATACTGTTATGCTTAACAATTTGGCAAAAATTGACAAAGACACATATTATTCAGTTGTTGTTAGTGTGAGTAGTCAAAATGGTGGAAGTGCCTATATATTATATTCACTAAATTCTAGTGTAAACACCAAATATAAATCTGCAAGCGGTTGGAATGTTGCGAATTATGCTTCTAGAATAAAGGCTTATACAGTTTTAAAAAAAGATGAGGCTAACTCTAAAATTGACATTTCTTTAGCACAATACAATGATATTTCATCTCAGTTATATAGTGGTCAAGCAATTTGCCCACAAGTTCAAATAACACTAAATTCTCAAACTTTAATTTTAAATAAGGATTATCAAGTTATATACAACAACAATAAAAATGTCGGGACTGCTGAAATTGTAGTTAACGGAATTGGGAACTACAAGGGAAGTTTAAAAATTCAATTTCAAATTTTACCAGTAGAAGTTCCTATAAAACCTAATGACAAAATTGTTTATTCAAGTAGTGCAACAACATTAAAAGATATTAGTTTACCAACTGGCTGGCAATGGGAAAATCCAGATTTGTCTATCAACAATATAACAACTGCATTGGCAATATATATGGGAGAAGATAAGAATAATTATAATAATACTACAAAGTTAATAACTTTAATAAAAGAAGAAAATAACACCCCTGATGTTCCAAAAGACAATATAAATGATGACAAAACGATATTAAATAAACAAAATAAAATTTTGATAATTGGTGGTATAGTAGTTGTTGGCATAATATTAATTATAATAATTATTTGGTTTATAAAAAAGACTAAGAGAAAAAGAAAAGTAAAGATTAATAAAAATTTTTTTAACAACTAAAAAAACACATACATAAAATGCTAATATGATTATTTATACATTAATTGGGGTTCTTTTTGCTTTTGTTATGACACTATTAGGTGCAAGTTTAGTATTCTTTTTTAAAAACCCTATATCGAAAAAATTAAATGTGATTTTTTATGGATTAAGTGGCGGAGTTATGATGGCTTCTACTGTGTGGTCATTAATAATACCGTCTATTAATGCTAGTGAAAATTATGGTAAATTTAGTTTTGTGCCAGCCTTAGTGGGAATAATACTAGGTGCTTTATTTATAGTTCTATTAGATTTTTTAACTGTTAAATTAAAAAAACAAAAAAACGGACTATCAAAAAACATGAAATTATTTATTGCTGTAACCGTTCATAACATACCCGAAGGTTTAGCGGTAGGATTTGCTTTTGGAATAGCGATTTTTAGTAATAGTATGGCACTTTGTATGTCTGCACTAAGTTTAGCAATAGGTATGGGACTTCAAAATTTCCCTGAAGGAGCAGCGATAAGTTTACCAATGAAAGCGAAATATAATAGTAGATTTAAAGCATTTTTGTTTGGCTTTTATTCGGCTGTTGTTGAACCAATCGCCAGTGTTATAGGTATTTTTCTTGCTAAAACATTATCTGGGCTTTATGGCTACATTTTAGGCTTTTCGGCAGGTGCGATGCTATATGTGTTAATAGAAGAACTACTACCTGAAGCAAAACTTGATGGAAAAAGCAAATTAGGAACATGGTGTTTTATAATAGGTTTTTGCATTATGATGATTTTAGATGTTGTTTTTAATTAACTATTTAGGATAAATATTAGGGTCAATAACTTCTATTTTATAATCTTCATCGGTGATAGGTGCTTCATATTTTTGCTCACTAGCATTTTGTGGATTATTATTTTTGTCATCTAAAATATTAATCATGTTATTTAACTTTTTGTTTTTAGTAGGGCATGGGCAAGGGTTAGTATCTACAAATAATTCAACTAATATTACATCTAAACCAATTTTACAAACACAAGAATAAGGAATAAAAATGTTTTCGCATTTAGAAAAAAAACTTTTTTTAGCACCGGGAACAACAAAACCTAAAATCTTTCCAGTTTGTGGAAAGAAAATAACATCTATAATATTGCCTAAAATTTTTCCATCAGCAACATTTATAACTAATTTACATTTTAAATCGGAAAAAGAAAATTCCAAATTCCCTTGCATAAAAAAATATATGTTACAAAATTCGTAATTATTCTACAAATTAAATACGACGAATACTATAAAATTAATTTTACTTTTATATAAAAACTAAGTAGTAAAATTTTGTTGATTTTTATTTTAAAATTTGTTATATTTATTTTATGAGATGTTTTTATTGTGGTAGTGAAGAAGATAAAGTAATTGATACTAGAGTAATTAACGATGGGACAAGTATTAGGCGTAGGAGAGAGTGCTTAAGTTGTGGCAAGCGTTTTACAACTTTTGAAACTATAGAAACTACTCCAATTTTAGTAATTAAAAATAATCAAACAAGAGAACCATTTAATAAAGAAAAAATGAAAAGCGGAATAATTAAAGCATGTGAAAAAAGACCGGTTTCTATTGCTCAAATAAATGAATTAGTTGATAGTGTAGAAAAAGATATTCAAAATACTTTAAAAAGTGAAGTGGAATCTAAATTTATTGGCGAACTTGTTATGAATAAATTAAAAGAACTTGATGAAATTGCTTATGTAAGGTTTGCTGTTGTTTATAGGCAATTTACCGATGTTACTAATTTTATAAATTTTTTAAACGGATTAAGTGAAAATGAAAATAAGGTATAATTTTATACCTTATTTTTTTATAAAAATTAAAATGTTATTACATCAAATTTTCCATTTCATCAATTTTAGATTTTTTCAAATTAACTAATTTTAAGTGGTCTTTTTTAACTTGTTTGGCTCTTTCAAGTTCACTATTTAAAATATCCATATAGTTTTTAAATTCGGAAAATTCATAACTTGCATCATCTTCAGTTTGAGCAGAATTTACCCGTCCAATATAACAATATTTTAAGTATGCTTTTAAAAGTTTAACAAATTGTTCGGTATAATTTGATAATAAAATAGCATCTGATAAATGTCTTTTTATAGATACTTGATCTATTAAATAGTTACTTAAAAATACAGGTAGTAAGTTTTCTACATTTGTGATAGGTCTATATGAATAATTAGCGATAGTTTTGCCGTCATTGTCTTTTATTGTAAAACTACCTTTGCTTGTGTCTAAAATAACTTTTAAAAAATCATCAAGATAGATTTTTTCACTTTTGTATTCAAATGCCAATTTGTCGTTTTCTTTTATAAATTTCATATTAAATTTCTCCTAATTAATAGTATTTTAACTTAGTTTATTATTTTTGTCAATACTCAGTTAATGTAAAAATTTAATTTATGCGAAAAAAAGTTTTAAAATAATAATAATTTTTGTTATACTTATATCATGTTATCAAAAGTTTTGAGTTATGGATTAATTGGAATTGAAGGTTATAAAGTAGAAGTAGAAGTTGATATTCATAATGGATTACCTAGTTATGAAGTTGTAGGATTAGCGGATACGGCTATTAAAGAAAGTAAAGAGAGAGTGCAAAGTGCAATTAAAAATACACCACTTATCGAATTTCCTAGATATAAAGTAGTTATTAATCTTGCCCCAGCAGATATGAAGAAAGAAGGCACATATTATGATTTAGCGATTGCTATGGGCATTTTAAAAGCAACAGATCAAATAAAAAATGAAAGTTTAAGCGAATATATTATTATAGGCGAATTAGGCTTAAACGGAGATATTAGAAAGGTTAATGGGTTACTACCTATTTTAATTTCTAGTAGGCTTGCTGGTTATAAAAAAGTAATTATTCCTTATGAAAATTCTAACGAAGCAAGTTTTATAGGTGGAATAGAAACTTATGCTTTTAAGAATTTAAAAGAAGTTGTAGATTATTTTAATGGAGAATTAGAGAAATCTCCAATAGATATAAATAATTATGAAAGTATAAAGAATAATAATAAAAATTATGATGATTTTTCTAGTGTAAAAGGTCAATATAACGCAAAACGAGCTTTAGAAATTGCTGCTGCTGGAGGTCATAATGTTTTAATGATAGGCCCACCAGGTAGCGGTAAAACTATGCTTGCACGTTGTTTTCCATCAATTCTTCCAGACATGACTTTTGAAGAAGCATTAGAAGTTACTAAAATTCATTCTATTGCGGGAACATTAGATTCTAAAGAAGGTATTATTGTAAATAGACCTTTTAGAGCGCCACACCATACAACTACAATTTCGGCGTTAACTGGTGGCGGTAGACTTGCTAAACCGGGTGAAATAAGTTTAGCACATTATGGAGTTTTATTTTTAGATGAACTTCCAGAGTATAATCGTCAAGCAGTAGAAGCAATGCGTCAACCACTAGAAGATGGTGTTATAACCGTTTCTCGTTCGGCATTAACTATAGAATACCCAGCGAGATTTAATTTAATTGCTAGTATGAATCCTTGTCCTTGCGGATATTATGGTAGTAAAAAAATTGCTTGTAAATGCTCGGCACATCAAATTCATAGATATTTGAATAAATTAAGTGGTCCTATTATGGATAGAATAGATTTACATATTGAAGTAGATAGTGTAGAGTATGGAGATTTAACTTCAACAAGGCAAGAAGAAAGTAGTAAAGATATAAAAGAAAGAGTTAATAAGGCAAGAAAAATTCAAATAAATAGGTTTAAAGGCACAAATGTTTTTAACAATGCAAGTATGAACAACAAAATGTGTAATGAATATTGTAAATTAGATGAAGATTGTAATAATATTATGAAAATGGCTTTTGAACAATATAATTTAACAGCAAGAGCAAACAATAGAATTTTAAAAGTAGCAAGAACTATTGCCGATTTAGATGGTAGCGAAAATATTAAACCAGACCATATAATAGAAGCAATTAGTTATAGAACATTAGATAATAAATTTTGGGTGTAAATGAATATAGAAGATAAGATTTTAATATGGTTAAATAAATTTGATTTTTTATCACATAAAAAGCGTGATAACATTTTTAATGCACTAAAAAGTGAAACATTTTTTGAAGATTTTGTTTTAAATTATGCAAAAATAGAAGAATATATAGACTATTCACAATTTAGCACTATGTGTGCAGATTTAAACTATAATTCTATAGATAAATACATAGAACTTTTAAATCATAGGGATATTAAATTAATAACAATAAACTCTAGTTTATATCCTGAGAGTTTAACTCAAATAGATAATCCGCCACAAGTATTATATTGTAAGGGAGATGTTAAGTTACTTTCTAGTGATTACAATATTGCTATAGTAGGGACAAGGCATCCAACTATATACGGAAAGCAAGTTACCGAAAAATTTAGTAAGGAATTAACTTTAAACGGATTTAATATTGTTAGTGGTCTTGCTGACGGCGTAGATACAATATCACACAAAAACTGTTTAGAAAATGGTGGAAAGACTATTGCTGTTGTTGCAGGTGGGTTAAATAATATTTATCCAGCATTCAATAAAAAATTAAGTGAAAAAATTGTTGAAGCTGGGGGTTTAATTATAACAGAAAAACAGCCTGACTATAATGCAATGAATTATGATTTCCCAGTTCGTAACCGTATTATTGCGGGCTTAAGCAAAGGGGTTTTAATAACTGAAGCCAGTTTAAAAAGTGGAACTATGCACACAAGAGATTATGCTATTGAGTATGGCAAGGAATTATTTGTTGTTCCTGGTAGTATTTTTAGTAGTGCAAGTGAAGGTTGTAATTTGGCAATAAAACAACTTCCAACTTGTTTAGTAGCTTGTGTAGAAGATATATTAAAGGTTTTTGATAAACCCAAAAACAAAGTAAAACCCAAACAAATTCAGTTAAGTGTAGATGAAGCGATGATTTTTAATATTTTGAAAGACGGCGAGCAAAGTTTTGACGAAATATTGCTTAAAACAAATTTTAATGTTAAAGACCTTTCAAATTTGTTGACTTTAATGAGTTTTCGTGGAATAATAAAAAAATTAGCAGGTAATAATTACTCGCTTTAAGGAGTTTTAATGAATTTATTTATTATAGAAGCACCAAATAAAGAAGAATCAGTTAATAAATATTTAGGTAAAGACTATAGAGTTTTTGCAACAGTTGGTCATGTTAGAGATTTGCCAACAAAAAGTTTAGCAGTTCAAGTAAATAAGAATTTTGAACCAGTTTATGAAATTATGCCAGACAAACAAAAAATTGTAAAAGAATTAATTGCTCTAGCAAAAAAAGCCGATAATATTTATATTGCAACCGACCCTGATAGAGAAGGCGAAGCAATAGCATATCACATAGCACATATTTTGAATTTAGACCCTAATAGTAAAGTAAGGGTTGCTTTTAACTCTATTGATAAGGATACAATTACTAAAGCCTTACAAAACCCAAGAACGATAGACCAAAACTTAGTAAATGCTCAACAAGCAAGGCGTGTTTTAGATAGATTAGTAGGTTATAAAATTTCTCCAATTCTATGCAAAAAAATAAAAAACAATTTAAGTGCTGGTCGTGTTCAGAGCGCAGCATTAAAGTTAATTGTAGATAGAGAAAAAGAAATTCAGAATTTCGTTCCAGTAGAATATTGGACACTATCAGCAAATTTAGAAAAACCAAACAATAAACCAACTTTTAAGGCAAATTTAACCTTAAAAACTAACGAAAAAATTAACAATAAAGAAGAAATGGATGTAATATTAGACAACATAAAAGGTAAAGACTTTATTGTTAAAAATGTTAAAAAGACTATTGCTAAATCTAAACCACAAGCACCTTTTACAACATCTACCATGCAACAAGATGCTGGCAACAAATTAAACTTTAGCGTTAAAAAAACTACAAGTTTAGCACAAACATTATATGCAGGAACTGATGTTAAAGGCGAAGGCAAAATTCCGCTTGTAACTTATATTAGAACAGATAGCACTCGTGTAAGTGAAGGTGCTCAAATAAAAGCAAAAGAATTTATCATTAAAAATTTTGGTGAGGATTTTGCACCTAAAAAGTTTAACTTTTACAAGTCTAGTGGCGATGCTCAAGATGCTCACGAAGCTATTAGACCAATTAATTTAGATAGAACTCCTGAGAGTTTAAAAAATAAGATTGATAACGACTTATATAAACTATATAAATTGATTTACAATAGATTTTTAGCAAGTCAAATGAGCGAAGCACAATACAATAGTGTTGTAGTAGATATTGATGCAAATAATTATTTATTTAGAGTAAGTGGTAAAAGCCCTAAATTTTTAGGTTTTACTGCTGTTTATGTAGATAAAGATAAGGAGAACGAAGTTAAATTGCCTAACTTAGAAGTAGGAGATAACTTAAATTGCCTAGAATTATTACCTGAACAAAAATTTACTAAACCAGAACCAAGATATACCGAAGCAAGCATAGTTAAAGCGATGGAAGAAAAGGGTATAGGAAGACCCGCAACTTATGCTGCTACTTTAAATGTTTTACTAACAAGATATTGCACTAAAGATGGAAAAAGTATTGTTCCAACTGAAATAGCATTTAAAGTTATGGAATTTTTAGAAAAGAATTTTTCTAAAACAATTAACATTAATTTTACCGCTCAAATGGAAACAGCGCTAGATGAAGTGGCTGAAGGGAAAAGAGAGTGGCACAATTTAATAGAAGGTTTTTATAAAAAATTCACCCCTCAATTAATTCAAGCGGGTGCTAGTGCAAGTGAACCCGTTTTAACTGATATAAAATGTGAAAAATGTGGTCATTTTATGGTGGAAAGAGAAAGCAAATATGGAAAATTTTTGGCTTGTAGCAATTATCCTAAATGCAAAAACATTAAAAACTTAGATGGCGAGAAAAAAGAAGACAAAATAACCGACATAAAATGTGAAAAATGTGGGGCATTAATGGTAGAAAAACAAGGTAAATATGGTAAATTTTTAGGTTGCTCAAACTATCCTAAATGTGATAATATCCAAAAAATTTATCCTAAGAATATAGACCCAAATAAAGTAGTAAAATGCGATAAATGTGGTGCGGACATGACCTTAAAACAAGGGAAATATGGCTATTTTTATGCTTGCAAAAATTATCCAAAGTGTAAAAATGTAGTAAAAATTACTAAGGAGAAAAACAGTGATAGTTAATGTTATAGGGGCTGGACTTGCTGGTTGTGAAGCAAGTTATCAACTTTTAAAGCGTGGAGTTAAAGTTAATTTATACGATTTAAAACCAAACAACTTTACTCCAGCACATAAAAACCCAAATTTTGCCGAACTTGTTTGTAGCAATAGTTTAAAAAGCATGGATAAAGAAAGTGCTAAAGGACTATTAAAACAAGAACTTTTACTACTTGATAGTTTACTTATAAAAGTCGCTTATGAAACGAAAGTGCCAGCAGGTCAAAGTTTAGCGGTTGACAGAGATGAATTTAGCAAAGTTGCAACGAAAAAATTAAAAGAATTTAAAAATTTGAATTTTATTTCTAAAGAAATAGAAAAAATAGATACAAGCGTTCCCACAATTATAGCAACAGGGCCACTAACGAGTGGAAAACTGCTTGATAGTTTAAAGAGTTTATTAAACGATAATAGTCTTTATTTTTTTGATGCTATGAGTCCTATAGTAAGCATTGATAGTTTAGATAGAGAACATTATTTTATTCAAGATAGATATCAAAAAGGCGATGATGATTATATAAATTGCCCACTTACTAAAGAAGAGTATGATATTTTTTATAATGAATTAATTAATGCTGAAAGTGTAATTTTAGAAGATTTTGAAAATAAAAAAGTATTTGAAAGTTGTATGCCAGTTGAAGTATTAGCAAAAAGGGGAGAAAAGGCCTTACTTTTTGGGCCACTAAAACCTGTTGGATTAATCGACCCTAAAACAAATAAACGACCTTATGCTGTTGTGCAACTTAGAAAAGAAAATAAAACTGGCAATATGTATAATTTAGTAGGATTTCAAACTAATTTAAAATTTGGTGAACAAAAACGAGTATTTAGTTTAATTCCAGCACTAAAAAATGCGGAATTTATTAGATATGGCGAAATGCATAGAAATACATTTATTAATGCATCTAATAATTTACTAGAAACTTTTCAGTTAAAAAATTATCCTAACATTTTTATAGCAGGTCAACTTAGTGGGGTTGAAGGATATGTTGAAAGTATTTCTAGTGGATTATATGCTGGAATTAATATGTATAATTATCTTAACAATTTGCCACCTTTTATACTTCCGCCATTCACATGTGTTGGTGGACTTCCTTATTTTATAACTCATGCTAATAGTAAACATTTTCAACCAATGAATACAAATTTTGGTGTTATAATGAGCAATATTGGTTTACAAAAATGTAAAAATAAGGTAGAATTAGTAGAGAAGAGTTTAAATTACATTAATAATATTAAAGGAGAAATAAATGGAACAACTTAAAGGAACAACTATAGTTGCAGTTAAAAAAAATAATGAAACAGTTATTGCTGGCGATGGTCAAGTAACCATGGGGCAAAGTGTTATAATGAAAAATGGAGCAGTTAAAGTTAGAAGAATTTATGACGATAAAGTAGTTATAGGTTTTGCTGGCTCTGTTGCTGATGCATTTAGTTTATCAAGTAGATTTGAACAAATGTTAAACAAATTTTCTGGTAATTTAATGCGTAGTGCAGTTGAACTTGCTGTTCAGTTTAGAAATGATGAAATTGCAAGAAAATTAGAAGCAATGATGATAGTTGCTGATAAAGATAAATTATTAGTAATATCTGGAACGGGAGAAGTAATTGAGCCTGATAACGATATTTGTGCAATAGGTAGTGGCGGAAATTACGCCTATGCCGCAGCAAAAGCATTAATGGAAAATACCGATTTATCAAGTGAAGAAATTGCAAGAAAAGCACTAGGAATTGCATCAGATATTTGCATATTTACAAATAAACACATTACCTTAGAGAAGGTTTAAAGGGGGAATTATGAATTTATCACCAAAACAAATTGTTAGCGAATTAGATAAGTATATTATTGGTCAATTTGAAGCAAAAAAAGCCGTTGCTGTTGCTCTTAGAAACCGATATAGAAGAAGCAAACTAACACAAGAACAACAAGAAGAAATTACACCAAAAAATATTATTATGAAAGGGCCTACTGGGGTTGGTAAAACTGAAATTGCAAGAAGACTTGCTAAACTAGTTAAAGCGCCTTTCGTAAAAGTAGAAGCAACTAAATTTACCGAAGTTGGTTATGTTGGTAGAGACTGTGAAAGCATGATTAGAGATTTAGTTGAAGTTTCGGTTAGAATGGTTAAAGAAGAAAAAATCCAAGAAGTTAAAGCAAAGGCAACTCCTATTGTTAATAAAAGACTTTTTGATATAATTTATCCATTAAAAAAACAAGAAAACGCACTAGTTGATGAAGAAAAGGCAAGAATAAAAGAAGAACTTGAAAAAGGAGTATATGATAACGATTTAATTGAACTAGATATTCAAGTTCAACCTAAAGCCATGGAAATTTCAATTGCAAGCGCTAACGAAATCAATTTAGGTGATATTTTCTCTAATATGATGCCAGGTGGCAACCGAAGACGAAGAAAAATGCCACTTAAAGAAGCAAGAGAACAACTTTATGCTGAAGAAAGTTCAAAACTTATAGACATGGAAAGCGTAAATAGTGAAGCCATTAAAAGAGCCGAAAACGAAGGTATAATTTTTATTGATGAAATAGACAAAATTGCCGTTAAAGGTGCTAGTAATGGTCAAGATGTTTCAAGAGAAGGTGTTCAAAGAGATATTTTACCTTTTGTAGAAGGTTGCTCAGTTACAACTAAATATGGAACAATTAAAACCGATTATATCCTATTTATTGCTGCAGGTGCGTTCCATGTTGCTGCTATTGAAAATTTAATTCCAGAACTACAAGGTCGTTTCCCTATAAGAGTTGATTTAGACAATTTAACAAAAGAAGATTTTGTTAAAATTTTAACCGAACCTAAAAATGCTATAACTAAACAATATGAAGAACTTTTAAAAGTGGATAACATAGAATTAGAATTTACTGAAGATGCCATTGAAGAAATAGCATTGCTTAGTGAAAGAGAAAACGAAACTAGTGAAAATATTGGTGCTAGAAGATTACACACAATAATAGAAAAACTTATCGAAGACATTAGTTATAACGCTGATGGTAGTTTTGAACCTTTTAAAATGATAATAGACAAAAATTATGTCGATAAAACCTTTAGTTCAACACTAAAGAAATTTGACTTGAATAAGTTTATTTTATAAATAGGAGATGATATTTATATGGGGGCAAAAAGATATTCTGCTTGTTATTTAAAAAGTATCGGTATAGATCCACATGATTTTAAATCAATGTATGGCATAAAAAGTGAGTGTGATATAGAGATAGACTCAAATTCGGGAGAAATTATACTAGTTGTAAACAAGACAAATCAACTAATTTCTACAGGAGAATATATTGATGATTATGAAAATAATAAAAATTTAGATAAGGAGAAATAAAATGAAAAATATTGATAATGAAAAATATTCAAAAATGAAAGCCCCTAAAATTGAAGGTGGATTTACTTTTGAATTTGAAAAAGATTTTGATAAAAATGAAGTAGAAAACATATTAAATTTAAAATGTATATCTTTTGCACTAAAAAAAGACACTAAAATAAATCCTTTAACAAAACAAAAAGCCCCTGGGTTTATTCGTTTTGTCTTAAAAGATAAAGAAAGTGTAGATTGTGGAGAGTATTTAACAAACATTGTAGATTATTTATATAATTTTAAAGGCGAAATTTTAGCCTTATGTGAAAAATATGATGGCAGATTAGTTATTTATATGGATATATTTTTAACAAGTTTAAAACACCCATATATTCAATTGAATAACGAAACCATTAAAAAAATGGGCAAGTTAAATGCTATGCTTGATACTTCAATTGATTTTTATGAATATTAATAAAAAGTGAAATTTTTGTTTCACTTTTTTTCATATTATTTGACTTATGTTTTTAAAAAAGTTATAATTAATTTATGGAGCAGTTTGAAAGAACTATAAATTTAATAGGTAAAGAAAATTTTGATAAAATTTATAATTCTAATATAATAATATTCGGTGTTGGCGGAGTTGGTGGTTATGTTTTAGAAATGCTAACTAGATGTGGCGTAAATAACATAACAATTGTAGATTTTGACACTATTAATATCACTAATTTAAATAGACAAATTATTTCACTTCACTCAAATATTGGAGAATATAAAGTTGATGCTTTTTATAAACGAGTTAAAGATATTAATCCTAATGTTAATTTAACAGTAATAAAAGAAAAATTAACTAAAGAGAATATTGAAAGTTTTAACTTGTCTAAGTTTGATTATGTGCTAGATTGTATAGATAGTTATAAAGATAAATTAAGTTTAATTGAATATTGTTATAAAAACAACATTAAAATTATTTCTAGCATGAGTGCTGGTAATAGATATAAAGTAACAAAATATGTAATAACTGATATTTTTAAAACTAAAAATGATGCAATGGCAAGAAAGTTAAGGTTAGATTTAAAAAAATTAGGTGTAAAAAAACTAACAGTTTGTTATACCGATAGTTTAAGTGATAACTTAAATTTAAAAAACCGAGTTTTGTCCATTAGTTATAATGTTGCTTTATGTGGAACAACAATTAGTCAATATGTAATAAATAAAATAATTGAAACAAATTAAATATTGTAATTAAAATTTAAATATTTAGGCAAAATTAATTAAAGGAGATATTTATGAAAGAAGTAAAACATATTAATTTAGAAGAATTTAACGATTTAGTTATTGAAAAAAAGGAAAAAGTGTTAGTTGATTTTTATGCTTCATGGTGTGGGCCTTGCAAAATGTTAGCACCAATATTAGATGAAATTTCAAAAGAAAGTGATTTTCAAATTTGTAGCATAGATGTAGATGATAACTTTGATTTAGCAAAAAGTTATGGGGTTATGAGTGTTCCTACTTTAATTTTATTTGTTGATGGAAAAGAAGCAAAAAGGGCAATAGGTTTAAAAAATAAAGATTTTATTTTAGATATGATAAAAGATTAATTTTTGGTATTGACAAAATTTGGCTTTGGTAATATAATTACTTTAGGAGATTTTATGGAAAGAAAAGTATATTTAGATAGTGCATCAACAACTTATGTTAATGGCGAAGTTTTAAAAGAAATGATGCCAATGTTTAATACAAATTTTGGAAATAGTAGCAGTCTACATTCTGTTGGTAGAGAAGCCTTAAGTAAAGTAGATGAAGCAAGAATTAAAATTGCAAAAGCAATAAATGCTACTCCTAGTGAAATTTATTTTACTTCTGGTGGAACAGAAGCAAATAACTGGGCAATTAAAGGTTTAGCATATGCAAATAGAGATAAAGGTAATCATATAATTACATCTAAAATAGAACACCACAGTGTTTTAGATGCTTGTAAAGACCTAGAAAATGAAGGCTTTAAAGTAACTTATCTTGACTGCGATGAAACTGGCATGGTAAAATTAAGTGAATTAATGCATTATATGGATGATGACACTATATTAGTTTCTATTATGACAGCAAATAATGAAGTTGGAACAATTCAAGCATTAAAAGCAATTGCTCAAACTTGTAAAGAAAAAGAAAATATTATTTTCCACACCGATTGTGTTCAAGCATTTTCTCATATAAACATTGATGTAGAAGAAATAGGAATTGATGCTTTAACAATTTCAAGTCATAAAATTTATGGCCCTAAAGGTGCAGGATGCTTATATGTTAAAAAAGGTATTAAAATCAACAATTTAATTGTTGGTGGAAATCAAGAAAGAGGCAAACGTGGTGGCACATTAAATGTTCCAGCAATTGTTGGTTTTGGCAAAGCCGTAGAACTAGCAACAAGAGATATGCACACTGTAAATTTAAAACTAAGAAATTTAAGAGATTATCTTCAAAATAAAATTACAGAAAAAATACCAGGAGCAAGATTTAATGGTCATACATTTCAAAGATTACCACAAATTTTAAGCATGAGTTTTGACTGTGTTGACGGAGAAAGTTTACTTACTATGCTAGATATGGAAGGAATTTGCGTTTCAACAGGTAGTGCTTGCACAAGTGGTTCAATAGAACCAAGTTATGTTTTAAAGGCTATGGGTGTAAAACCAGAATCTATTAGTGGAACAATTAGATTTTCTTTATCTAAGGCAACTACTAAAGAAGATTTAGATTATACAGTAGATAAACTTGCTAAAATTGTAGAAAGATTAAGAGAAATTTCACCTTTACAACTTAAAGGAGGAAACAAATAATGTATTCAAAAAATATTTTAAATCGTTTTCAAAATTTACAAAATGTTGGCTTAATTAAAAATGCAAGTATTTCTAGTGAAGTAAAAGATGAAAAAACAAATGCACTATTAAGAGTATATTTAAACATTGAAGATGATGTTATAACTGAAGCAAAATTTAAATGTTTTGGAAATATCTTAACAACTGTTGCTAGTGATGTTTTATGCGATATTTTGATTGATGAAGATATTAATGGAATTGAAGAACTAGAAGTTCCTGATATTTTAAGCGTAATAGGAGAAATTGACGCAGATAAAGTTTACATAATTGAATTTGTTTTAAGTATAACTAAAGAATTAGCAAAAGATTATGCTAAAAAATTAGAAAAAGAACAAAAAGAAAGGGAAAAATTAGAGAAAGAATTATTGGAAAATAAAAATAAAAACAGAGAATAATCGAGAGTAAAATCTCGATTTTTTAATAAAGATTTGCGTATATTTATACAAAATCATAAGTAAATATGCATAAATGATACCAATTAAATTAATACAATATATTTATCTAGTATAAATATAAAATATTATAAAAAAGTGAGTAGAGAATAATACTATTGACAAAATTTGCATGAAATGTTATAATAAAATTAAATATAATTAAAGGGTATTGTTATGAATTTTAAAGCAAAGATTTTAGATTATGCTAAGATTTCACCAGTTATATTATTGAATGGAAATTTAACTGATTTTGAAAACGCAATTGTATTAGAGTCAACTATTTCATCTAAAAATTTAGGCATTGTTAATACAGAAAAGGGCTTAAAAGCACCCAAATGGTTTGTAGAAGCAAAAAATCAAAAAGAACCACTAATTATTATTAATAATTTAGATGATATTGATAAATATAATCAAGAAAAGTTTTATGAACTTTTAAAGTATAAGGCTATATCTAATGTAGAATTGCCAAAAAATACAAGAATAATAATTTTAGTTAATAATTTAGAAAAAATCTCACCAAATATTATAAATTTGTGTGGAGTTATTAAATAGGAGTATTAATGAAATTATCTGATTTTATATTAAAAACAAGTTTGCCAAATTCTAATTTAAATGGTGAAATGTCTGATAAAAAGTTTGAAACTAAAGATAAGATTTTTCTTTTGTCTAAAATGCAATATGTAACTTTTACAAATTTAGAAAACCCTAGTTTTCCGCTTTCTCCTAAAGCCACTGATTATGCAATTTTGTCTGAAGTGAAATATTTTGATGGTGATAGTTTTTCAGGTTTTCCTTTTTATTTGAGAACTACATGTAATACTAAAAATGATTCGGTAGAACAATATTGTGTTTCTTTTTTTTCTGAAGAAAAAATCACTGATTGTTTTCAAGGTATAAGACCAGCATTATTTTTAAATGCAAATGCGATTTCAAATGTAAGAAATAGTTGTCCAAATTCTAAATTCTTTAAAATTAAAGAACAAAAACAAGGTAAAATTAAATATCACACAATAACTTTTGGTGAGTTTCCTAAATCTGTTGTAAGTGATAAAAAATTAATAAAAAACATTAAAGAAAATGGGAAAGAAACAGGACAAAAGTTTTATTGTAATTATGATTTAAGTGGATGGTTGAATACTCGCAAAGTCATTGAATTTAATGGTGAAAGATATGTTAAAATGATAAGCAATACGGGATATATAAAACTATCAAACAAAAAAACAGCTAAAAAGGGAAATGATTATTATGTAAAAGTTGAACCTATAACTTGGTGTATTGCAAATTGGGATTGTTTACCTAAAACCATCAACCCATTGGGATATGAAACTCAAAGTAAAATGCTTTTAATTTCTGAAGATGTTTTGTTTTCAATGCCATTTTATTCAGTGGATATATTGTCAGGGGTATTAACTACTCCACAAAATGCAAATTTATGGCAAAATAGCACAATAAGGGGTTATTTGAATGGCATTAATGTTAATTATGTAAAGACAAATGGTAATTCCTTATATTCAACACCTGGTGGTGGAGATTTTTCTAATGGTGATGATGGATTTTTATCTCAAGCATTTAGTGCGAATTTAACAAATGTGAACATATTTAGCAATGCTAATGGTAAAAGTAATGATGAAAGTAATGAAAAAAGTGACGATACAGGAACTAACAAAAAAAAGAATAAAAATACTAACGAAATTAATAATTTTGGAGCAAAAAATATGAATAAAAATGTTTATAACTTTAATTTTAATGATTTATCTAACGATGATTTATTAAATTTATACATAAAATCAAATACAGCAGTATTTTTGCATGGAACAAGTGGTGTTGGTAAAAGTTCAAGAGTAAAACAAATTGACCCAGATGCAACAAGAATAACATTAAGACCACAAATGAACCCAGAAGAAATTGATGGCATTTTAAATAGAGAAACAGGGGAGTTTATTCCACCATTATGGTATACTCAGTTAGTTGAAAAATGCAAGGCAGAGCCAAACAAAAAACATATTTTATTCATTGACGAATTAACGAATGTTAAACCAACAGTGCAAAGTTTAGTATATTCAATCGTATTAGATAGAGCGGGAAAAGATGGTTTATGGCCATTACCAGAAAATGCGGTTGTTGTGGCAGCAGGTAATGAAAATGCTGATAATTTAGCAGCATATCCACTAACAAATGCTTTATTTAGAAGATTTTGCCACATATATTTTGAAGTTAATAAAGAACAATGGCTAGATTGGGCAATGGGTATTAAAAATAAAGTAGAAGAACCAAAACCTATAGACAAAAATAAAAGGGCAAGAATACACCCAGCAATTGTTGCATATTTAATGTCTAGAGATGAAAATATTTTAAATCAAGATTTAGATGAAGAAAATCCTGAAATCGTAACCGACCCTAGAAAATGGGAAATTGCTAGTAATGTTTTATATGCTACTAATAATCCTAAAGCATTAATACCGGCAATAGGAGAAGATATAACTGCAGATTTTGTAGGCTTTGTAACAAAATGTAATATTTCAGTTAATGATGTTATGGAAAATTCTTTTAATCCCAATAGTTTTAAAAATTTAGATATTTCAAGCAAGTTATCAAATATTATGAGTTTAACAACAGCAAAAGAAGAAGAATTACCTAAAGTAAGAAGTTTTATTTCTAATTATTTTGGAAAAGAAATTTTAGCGACTTTTGATACTATGTGGATAAGAAATGACCCCGAAAGAGCGCAAATAATTTATGAATGCGTAAATGGGAAAATTTACACCAAAAATCAAAAAACAAACACAAATATAAACCATAATACTAATACTAATACTAATACTAATACTAATACTAAACCAGAGAAAAATAGTAGCACCAATACAAATAGTAGTAGCAACAATAATACTAATACAACAAAACAAGTAAAAAGTTTATTAGATAAAATTGGTTCAATTTTAAATAAATAATTTGAGGCAAAATGGAAGAATTAAATTTTGATATAAACAAAATAAAAAGAAGGATGTTAAGAAAGTATCCTGTTTTTGGCTCAATTATTAACACTGTAAGTTACAATATAACTAATAAAATTGAAACTGCTGGCACTGATGGGAAAAATATTTATTTTAATCCAGATTTTATGAATACTTTAAGCGAAGATGAGCAAGTATTTATATTTTCTCATGAAGTTTGCCACATTGCATTAAATCATGTTACAAGAAGAAAAGATAAAGATAAAAAACTTTGGAATATAGCAACTGATGCCGTAATAAATCAACATTTGGTTCATGATGGTTTACCTATAGTTGAAGGTGGTGTTGATATAAAAGATGCTTCAAATTTTGATGCCGAAGAACTATATAATAAATTACTAAACGAACAAAAAAATAATAATGATAAAAACTTAAATGAGCAACATTTTGAAGATAATTTTAAATCACATACATTGTGGGATAAGTCATTAAATAATGATGTGAATAACGAGCAAGAAAACGGAAATCAAATAAAAAATTCTTCAAGTGATAAAAACCTTAGTGAAAAGAACATTTTTAAGCAAAATGAAGATGAAAAAATAAAAATAGCCGAAAAGATTATGGATAAATTAAAAACAAATCGAAAAGGTATTGAAAGAAATTCTGGGGTGACTAATCTGGGTAATGTTGGTAAAGCAAAATCAGTAACAAACTGGAAGAAATTATTGTTAAAAGCGTTAGACTATGAAGATGAACGTTGGGGACATAAGTTTTCAAATGCTCAAAGTGGCTATGTGGCTAGAATTGAAGATATTGAAAGAGATGAACAAGTTGAAACTGAAATCATTTTAGATGTAAGTGGCTCAGTTAGTAAAGATTTGTTAATTAACTTTTTAAGACAAGTAAAAAATATACTAAAGAATTCTAAAATTAAGATAGGCACGTTTTCATCTAATTTCCATGGTTTTAAAGAGATTAAAAAAGAAATTGATATTGATAATTTAGTTTTGCCTATTGGTGGTGGAACAAATTTTGATAGTGCAAGTAAGGCATTTTCTAAAAAAAGAGATATTAATAAGATTTGTTTTACTGATGGTGTAGATAATGGTGATGCAGGAATACAAGATAAACGAAAAGATATAATTTGGTTAACTTTTAAAAATAAAGATTTTAAACCAGATTTTGGAAAAGTTATTTATGTTCCCGAAGAAAGTTTAGAAGATAATAAGAAAAGTAAGGAAAACTTTGAAACGACATTAGAACTTTAAAAAATGTGCTTATAGGCACATTTTTATTTAATATTTATTGGTTTTTATTTTTTAATTCTTCTAAACACTTTTCGCCTTTTTGCATGATTTCTTTTGCTTTAGGACTAGTGTATACTAAAATTGCACCAACTAATAAGCCCATTGCTAAACCAAATGTAAAACTTTCTTTCATAATATGTTCCTCCTAATTATATTGTTTGCAAAAATTGTTGTTATATTTAGGTAAATTTTGACATTTATTTTTTTAATTTATAAATTTTTCTTGTTAAAAAAGGAAAAATTTGTTAAAATAAAATAAAGAGGTTGTTTCTATGAAAATTATGGGTATAGATTTTGGCTTAAAACGAATAGGAATTGCCCTTAGCGATATTATGGGTTTTTTAGCAAGTCCGTATACCACTTTATATAGACAAGAAGAACAAAAAGATTTAGAATTTATTAAAAAAATTATAACCGAAAACAAGGTTGAAACAGTCGTTTTTGGGCTTCCTTTAGAGATGAGTGGGAATAGTGGAGAAATTGTAAATTATACTAAAGATTTTGCCGAAAAACTAAAAAATTTAACAGGGGTTAAGATTGTTTTTGTAGATGAAAGACTATCTAGCGTAGAAGCTGAAGAACAGTTGAAATCAACAATTAAAGACTGGAAAAAGCGAAAACAATTATTAGACCAAGTTTCAGCAAGCATAATATTGCAATCTTATTTAGATAGATAAAGGAGATTTTTATGGAAGAAGAAAAAACAGTTTTTGAAAAATTATTTGATGAAAAAGACGATAGTAATATCGTTTTATATGACGAAGAAGAAAAAGCAGTTGAATTTGAACAATGTGCTATAATTCCTATTAAAGAAGATGTTTATGCTATTTTAAAACCTGTAAAACCTATGAAAGGTTTAGGTAAAGATGAAGCATTAGTATTTTTGCTTGAAGAAACCGAAGAAGGCGAACAATTATTAACTATTGTTGAAGATAATGATATTATTGACTTGGTTTTTGCTGAATACGATAAGTTATTTGAAGAATAATGATTTTATTAAAATATGTTATAAAATCTATTTTTAAAATAGATAAGTTTTTAGCGTCATTTTATTTCACTAAAATTTATAAAAAAGTTGCAAATTATACTTGCAATTTTTTTTTGATTATGCTATTATTACTTTGGTCAAAATTTACACCTTTGGTAAATTTAAAAATTGTTGCCTATAATTTTTAGGTTGTTTTTAGAGTTTTAAAACCATTGGGAAGACTAAAAAACAAAATCAAAAGGAGAATTAAAAGATGAGTGCTGTTTCAATGAAACAACTACTAGAAGCTGGTGTTCATTTCGGTCACCAAACTAGAAAATGGAATCCAAAAATGGATAAGTATATTTTTTCTGCTCGAAAAGATATTCATATTATTGACTTAGAGCAAACTTTAGAATTAATCGACAAGGCTTACGATTTCGTAAAAGAAAGCGTTAAAGAAGGTAAAACTGTTTTATTTGTAGGAACAAAAAAACAAGCTCAAGACGCAGTTAAAGAAGAAGCTGAAAGATGCGGTATGTATTATATTAACTCTCGTTGGCTTGGTGGTACTTTAACTAACTTTAAAACTGTTAAAAAAAGTATTGAAAGATTAAATAAATTAAATCAAATGGAAAAAACAGGTGAATTTGATTTATTACCTAAAAAAGAAGTTATTAAATTAAAATTAGAAAGAGATAAACTTGAAAAGAACCTTGGTGGTATTAAAGATATGACTAAACTTCCAGGTGTAATTTTCGTAGTAGATAGCAAAAAAGAACATATTTGCGTAAAAGAAGCAAAAGCTTTAAATATCCCTACAGTTGGTTTAATTGATACTAACTGTGACCCAGATAACATTACTTGTGTTATTCCAGGTAACGATGATGCTATTCGTTCAGTTAAATTAATTGCTGCTGCTATGGCAAATGCAGTAATTGAAGCAAAAGAAGGCGTTCAATTAACAGTTGAATTACCAGAACTTGATGGCGAAAAAAATGAAACTGAAAAAAGTTTAGATGATATTGAAAAAGTTTTTGAATCAGAAACAAAAACAGACAAAGCCGAAAACTAAAGGAGAATTTTATGTTTACAGTTGAAGATGTAAAAAAATTAAGAGAAATGACTGGCGTAGGTATGCTAGATTGTAAAAATGCTTTACAAGAAACTGATGGTGATTTAGATAAAGCAGTTGAAATTTTAAGAGAAAAAGGCTTTGCAAAAGCAGCAAAAAAAGCAAGCAGAATTGCAGCAGAAGGTGCAGTTGGTGCTTATGTTAATGGTAATGTAGGTGTTTTAGTAGAAGTAAACTGTGAATCAGACTTTGTTTCTAAAGGCGATAAATTCCAAGAAATTGTTAACAATATTGCTAAAGTTGTTGCAAATAATAAACCAAAAACTGTTGAAGAATTAAATTCTTGCAAATTTGGTGAAGGCACTGTTGCAGACTATATTACAGAAAGAACTATGGTTATTGGAGAAAAACTTTCTATTAGAAGATTTGAAGTTTTTGAAACTGCTGGTAAAATTGAAAGTTATATCCACATGGGCGGAAAAGTTGGTGTTATGGTAGAAGCTAATCCATTTAACGGTGGGGAAGACTTACTTCATGATGTAGCATTACAAATTGCTGCTGCTAAACCAACATATTTAGATAAGTCTGAAGTTCCTAGTGAAGTTATTAGCCATGAAAAAGAAATCTTACTTGCTCAAATGCAAAATGATGAAAAAAATGCTAATAAACCTAAAGAAATTTTAGAAAAAATTGTTAGCGGTAAAGTTGGCAAATTCTATACTGAAAATTGCTTATTAAACCAACTATTTGTTAAAGATGACTCTAAAACTATTAGCGAAGTTATAGGAAATAACTTTAAAGTTGTTAGATTTGTTCGTTATGAAATGGGCGAAGGCTTAGAAAAGAAAAACGAAAACTTTGCTGAAGAAGTTGCAAAAATGGGTCATAAAGACTAATCATTAAAATTTTTACCACTTAAACTTAAATTAATTAATTTGATTTAATTAACTAATTTAATGTTTTTGTATGCAATTTTAAATTTAAAAGACTTTATTAATATAAGGTCTTTTTTTATTTTTAAAATAATTAAGAAAAAAATGCCTAATTTTAGGCATTTTTTGTTTCATCGTTAGTTTTTTCATTTTTTATTATATTTAAATTACCATTATTTAAAAATGTATATTTGTTTAAAAATTCTACATTATAAAGGTTATATTCATCAATTAAATTGTTTAAATTTGTAACATCTTTATTAAAATAAATGTTATAGTCAGAGATTTTTCTTATATTATTTTTAATTGCTCTTTTTAAAATTTTTAAATTTTTTAACCTATCAAATAATTCAGTGTTGTCAATGTTATTGCTAATTAATAAATTCATTTCTTTATTTATGTTTTGTAAAAATTTTTCTGTAATTATAATAAACCTTTCTAATTTCGCTTGTTTTTCATCTCTGTTAAATTCGGAGTGGCTTTCATTTTTGTTCGCATTTTGTTCTTTCTTTTTCTTTGTAACTTCTTTTCTATTTTCTCTTAACAAAAGTTTTAAATTCTCAAAAGGAAGATTTTCTTCTAAATTATTATTAGTTAAAATAATTTTTATTTGTTCATCAAATGATTTATAGCAATTTAAATCAAACTTTTTACCATTAACTAAATTAGAAGCAAACAGGTTATTTGTCATAACAATATTGTTTATGTTTTCATCTTTCATAATTTCATTATCAACAAAACGAGAAAGCATACAATTTTTAAGCAGTGTTCCATGACTATCACTTCCGCCTGTCATATATAAATTGTTTTTCTCTGCTATTTCTACAAGAGTGTTTAAATCTTTTTTATCATAGGTTGATGTTGAATGTAAAACTTCCATTCCTACAATACCATTTAACTTTTTTTGTTGATACTTGTTCATGCATTCATATTTTAAAACATGAGTTACATACCTTATTAACATAGTATAAAAAGATTCACTATCCAAATGGTCTATTTTTCTTAACTTTAATAAATTTTTTAATAGTTTTTTTGCTTCGGGTTTATCATGTTTTAAATCACTAGCAACTTCAAGCAAATATGGGTGAGCAAGCACACAGTAACCGCCAGCATTTTCAACAATATCCATAACTTCCATACAGTCTAAACGACCCAAATGAATAATATTACGACTTTTTAATTGTCTTTCAATATCACTAGTAACAAGAGTAGGTAAGTTGAATTTTGTGATATAGTTCATTAAATATTTAATATAAGTTTGTTCATCTATGTTACGAGTTTTTAAGTTTACATCTTTAAAATTTTTTATTGAAACATCATAACCATAGTCTTTCATAATGTTTTTTATTGCAAGCACATAAGCACCAGCAGAAATTTTCATAGTGATTTTTTCATCATATTTGTTTGTGCTAGTATAAAATACAGAGTTATCTTTTCTTGTAGAATGTAGTTTGCATAAAAATTGTATATCTTCATCAAAAGGGTTAAATCCATAAGCTAGCATATGAAAGTTTTTAATTATGTTTTTAATATGTCCTTTACTATCTGTAAAAGTTCCTAAACTACCAGCACTACAAGTAAATTCACAGCCAGGTATAAAATGAATATTTTGGTATTTTTTAGGGTCGCTTTTAATTAATAAGTCAACTTTTTGAACGCCATCTATACTATTGTGGTCGGTTATTGCAAAGGTAACTGGACTAGAATTGTTTTTTTCAGAGTATAAATAGCAACTTTCAAGCAATTCTTCTGGGGTTAATTCCATTTTATCCATTTCTTCGCCATAACTATCGTTAGTATGAATATGTAAGTCTACAAAGCCTTTTTTAGAAATAATTTGGTCAACAAATTGAATCATTAGTTAATTCCTCCTAGAATAATACAGTCATCTAAATAATCGTAAAGGTCAGAGGATAAGTTATTATATTTGCTTAGCAATTTTTTAGCATCATCAATTTTGTTTAGTGAGCATAAAACTTCTATTTTTAATATATCTATAAAATCGCTATTTACTGAATTTTCGTTTAAGAAACTAATTATTTCTTCGCAACTATTTTTAATATTGCTTTTTAAAAGTCTTATTTTTTCTATAGTTATATCATCTTCTTTAGTATAATTGTCTTTAAGAAAGTTATTGTATAATAACTTGTTATTTTCGTAAATGTTTGCTAAAACTCTAATTTTTTTATCAAAATCAATTATATTTCTCAAATAAGCTCTATCTAATTTAATATTGTTTAATAAGTTGGTTTCTAAACTATTATCTTTATCTAAAATAAGTTTAGTTTCGTTAAATAGTTCATTATTTTCGCTTAAATCTTCGTTAATATAATTACAATTCGGGCATACATTAATAATGGGTCGTTTAAAAGTATTGTAGTTATTTAGGTTTAAGTCAAAACTTTCATCTTTTATCACATAAAAGTCTACTTTTTTTCCACATTTAGCGCAAGTTCCGTTTGTTAAATTCTTAATCATAAATAACTCCTATTTTGCCATTATTATTTATTTATATCTATAATAACACAAAATTATTTATATTTCAAGAGATAATATAAATTTTTTATTGACTTTAAAAATTAAATAATGGAAAAATACATAAAAATAATTGCTATTTTAATTAAAATTTAGTATTATATATGTTGATTTTAACTATAGTAAAGGAGTTTTTATGACAACACAAAAAGAAGTTTATGATGAATTAAAAGGTAATTTGGAGAAAGTTTTAACTCATTTATCAAATGAGTTTTCTACAATTCGTGCTGGTAGAGCAAACCCTAAAATTTTAGATAGAGTTATGGTAGATTATTACGGAACTTTAACTCCACTTTATCAAATGGCAAATATCAGTGTTCCAGAACCAAGAATGTTAGTTGTTTCTTTATGGGATACTTCTATGATTAAAGATGTAGTAAAAGCAATTAACGAGGCAAATATTGGCATAAATCCTAACGATGATGGTAAAGTTATTCGTTTAGTTTTTCCCGTTTTAACTGAAGAAAGAAGAAAAGAACTTGCTAAACAAACTAAAAAAATTGCTGAAGAAGTAAAAGTTAGCGCAAGAAATGAGAGAAGAGATGCTATTGACAAAATTAAACTACTTAAAAAAGACAATTTAATTACAGAAGATATGCAAAAAGTTAGCGAAACTGAAATTCAAAAAATTTTAGATGAATATATTGCAAAAATTGATAAACTTGCTAGCGATAAAGAAAAAGAGGTTATGGAAGTTTAATGGAACTAAGTTCTTTAATCGGTTTTCCTAAAGATGAAGTAATTGAAATTATAAAAAAGCAAAATTTAAAGTTTAATGTTATTGATTTAGATGATAATAAAAATTTCGATACTGAACTTTTTGTTAAGTTTGAGTATATAAATAATATATTGACTTTGTATTTTGACAAATTTAAACTACATATTTAGGAGAATTATGAAATTAAACAAAATTCCAACCCATATTGGATTTATTATAGATGGTAACGGTAGATGGGCAAAAAGAAGATTATTACCTAGAATTGTTGGCCATAAATTTGGTGTAGAAGCCGTAAAAAAAACCATAAATGCTTGTTTAGATTTTAACATAAAATTTGCATCATTTTTCGTTTTTTCTACTGAAAATTTTAAACGCAAAAAAGAAGAGGTAGACAATATTTTTAATTTGCTTAGAGATTATATAAAAAGCGACTTAGATGAATTTAATAGAAAAAATATTAAACTTATGGTGTCAGGCGATATGACAAAACTCCCTATAGATTTACAGGAAAGTTTGATTAATGCAACTAATTTAACACAAAATAATGATAGGTTAGTTGTAAATATGTGCTTAAATTATGGCGGAAAGCAAGAAATAGTTAGGGCTTGCAATTATGCTCGTGAAAATAATATAGAAGTTAGTGAAGAAACTTTTAAAAGTTTGCTTTACTCAAAAGATATTCCTAGTTTAGATTTTGTAATAAGAACAAGTGGGGAACAAAGATTATCTAATTTTATGTTGTGGGATTTAGCATATGCAGAACTTTATTTTACTAAAACTTTTTGGCCAGATTTTGACAAAAATAAACTTTTTAAGGCTTTAAAGGTTTATTCTAAGCGTGATAGACGATTTGGGAAAGCCTAAAGGAGAAATATGAAACAAAGGACAATTACTGCTATAGGAATTATAGCGGTTGTGGCAATTGCATTTTTATTAAGGGAAGTAAGTAATTACATTTTTGATGCACTATTTTGCATAGTAATAATTATTGCTGGTAATGAAGTAGCAAGAGTGTTTAATAGAAGCGGAAGAAGTAATGATAGTCTGCTTATTACAATTTATCCTATACTTAATTTTATTCTATTTTACTTTTTGATGAAAAACGACTTTAAGGTTGTTTATATTTTACTATTTTCTCTAGCGTTAATTTTAGTTTTAAGTTTATTAGAAATTATAATTATATTGTGTTCTAAAAAAAGGTTAACAAAAGAATTTGAAGAACATAAAGTTTATACAAGTTTCAAACAATTTTGTGTTTTTAGGGTGTTAAATACGGCATTTATAATGCTTTATCCATCTTTTATTTTATCTAGTTTTTATTATTTTAACCATATTGCTAACTTTGAATATTTGAATGTTTCTGTTAAATTTGCTAATATCAATTTTAGTTTATTTTTGCTGTTAATAACTATTGTTACTACAGTGGCAAATGATACTTTTGCTTATCTTATTGGTAGTGCTATTAAAGGTCCTAAACTTTGCCCTTTAATTAGTCCTAACAAAACTATTTCTGGTGCTATCGGTGGCTTACTTGGTGGGGTAGTTTGTGGTTTTGGAATTTATGGAATTTTTGCCATTTATGGACTGGCCAATTTAGTTCCAGCCTATATTATAGTTATTTATACTTTACTTGCTGGAGTAATTAGTCAACTTGGCGATATTTTTGCTTCAATTATAAAAAGACACGCAAGAACAAAAGATTATAGTTCTATTTTCCCTGGTCATGGAGGATTTATGGACAGGCTAGATGGAATTAGTTTTAATGCTATGTTTAGTTTAATTTATTTTATGTTATTTGTAATATTATAATAATTTTGTTATTAAATTTTAACGATTGAATATAATTATACTGATTTAGGAGAGTAATTTGATAGTATTATATATATTGTTAGCAGTGGTTGTTTTGCTAGTAATGGTAACAATTCATGAATTTGGTCATTACACAGCAGGCAAAATGCTAGGATTTAAAATAAATGAATTTTCAATAGGCTTTGGCCCAGCACTACTATCTAAAACGAAAAAGAATGGCGAAAAATTTTCAATTCGTTTAGTGCCATTAGGCGGTTATTGTGCTTTTGATGGCGAAGAAAGTGAGAGTGAAAACGAAAAGAGTTTTATGAAACAAAAACCTTGGAAAAGGTTAATTGTTTTGTTTTTTGGTGCGTTCTTTAACATTTTAAGTGCGGTTATTTTTTCTTTTATTTTGCTTGTAAGTGTTGGTTATGATATTCCTAAAATAACTAATGTTAGCGAAATTAATGGCAATATTCAACAACAGTTGCAAGTAGGCGATATAGTAACTCATGTTGATGGAGTAAAAATCAGTTTTATTGAGGGGCATACCTTTAACGGCTTAATTTCTAAATATAATGCTGGAGATGTTGTAGAAGTAACAGTTATTCGTAATGGAGAAAAACAAAACATTAATTTAGAATTCTTTAAAAATGAAAAAGATGAAGTAAAATTAGGCATTAACATGAAGGCTGTTCCTTATAGTTTTGGTCAAAGTTTACTTTTGTGTATTCCTTTTACTGGGGTTTTGTGCTGGCAAATTTTAGTTATGTTTGGTATGTTAATTACAGGCAAGGTCGCACTTTCTGGTTTAGGAGGGCCAATAACTACAATTGGCACAATGGCAACACTTTCTATGCAAGGGATTAGCAACTTTTTTGTGCTTTTACCACTAATTGCAGCAAACTTAGGAGTATTTAACTTACTGCCAATTCCTGCCTTAGATGGCTCTAAAATGGTGTTTACAACAATTGAGTGGATAAGGGGAAAACCTATTAATCAAAAGGTAGAAAACACTATTCATACGGTGGGGCTAATTGTTTTATTTGCAATAGTAATAATAGCAGACTTATATCACATAATTGTGGGCATTTAATTGACAAATTTTTAAATATTTATTAATATTAATTAAACTATGGAAAAAATATTAGAGTATTTTAATGAAAATAATATAAATTTTTTAAAGTTAGGACAAATAGATTTTTGTAAAAGCGAAAATACACTTTGCCTAACTTTTTTATACGATGAAAATAATCATGAATTGGTAAATAATAATCGAGAAAAAATAATAGAACTTACAAAAAAATATGTCAATTTAGATATTAATTATAGTATAAAATTTGCTAAGGCATTTTTAGATGAAGAAAGATTAAAAGCAAAAATTAAAGATTTTTTAAAAACTAGTTTTGTAGCAAATTATTATAGTTTAAAAAATATAGAAGCAACTCAAAATGAGAATGTATTTAATGTTAAGCTATATATGAGTTTATCTCAAGATGAAATTGATAAAACGATAGATAATATTTTAAATTATTTAAACGAATTATATTTTTATTCATTTAAAATAACAGGCGAAAAAGTTGATGAGTATTTTAAAGAATTAGACTTACATAAAAGTGAAATTTTAGATAATTTAGGAACTCCTATTAAATTAAACAAAATGAAAGTCAATAAACTTGAAAATATTATTGGCGAAATTCAAGAGATGAGTTGTTATCCTTATGAATATTATAAATCTCCCGAAGAAAATGTTTATTTGTGTGGTCATTTAACTAATATAGAACCTATAGAATTTACTAAAAAAGATGGGGAAACAAAGGGATTAAGATATGCTTTAACATTAAAATGTTTAGATAAAACTTTTAAAGCAAGTTTGTTTCCAACCAAAAAGAATTTAGAAATTTGTAAAACGATTGAAAGCAATATTGATGTTATGCTTTATGGTAGTTTAGATAGCTTTAACAACGATTTAACTTTAAAAGTTAAAAGCATAGCAAAATGCGTAATAGAAGATTATGAAAAACCAACTTTTGAAATAAACAAGGAATATAAAGACTATAGAAAAGTATTTCCACAAAAATATGAAGAGATTTCTCAGTTAAATTTATTTGAAGAAAAAGTTGAAAAAGATTATTTAAACAATAATGACTTTGTAGTTTTTGACTTTGAAACGACGGGGCTTGAGTATATGGTAGACCATGTAACCGAAATAGGTGCAGTTAAAATTAAGAAAGGGAAAATTGTTGAAACTTTTTCAACATTGATTAATCCACAAAAACTAATTAGCAAAGAAATTACAGAAAAAACAGGAATAACTAACGAAATGGTTAAAGATGCACCACTTTTTGAAGATGTTGTAGGTGACTTCTACAAATTTTGTAAAGGTTGTGTATTGGTTGGTCATAATGTAGATTTTGATTATGGATTTTTAGATTATTATGGAAGAAAATCTAACTATATTTTTGACAATAAAAGAGAAGATACATTAGTTCTTGCAAGAAAAAATATCTTTTTAAAGAACTATAAGTTAAAAACAGTAGCGGAGAAGATGAATGTTAGTTTAATAAACGCTCATAGAGCATTAAATGATACACTTGCTACTGCAAAAGTTTTTATAAAAATTATTGAAAAATATTGTTAAAAGTGTTGCAATTATTTTTTTAATATGTTATTATATTATTACTAAGTTAGGAGTGGGCAGAATGGTCCGCTCCTAATTGTTGAATAAGGAAAGGAGTTTTATGGATATAACAAAACTAAAAAAAGATGTTTTCGATTTATCTAAACCTATAGTTGAAAATCTTGGTTATGAGTTAGTTGAAGTAAATTATGAAGTAATAGAAGAAGAAAAATATATTACTGTTGTAATTTATTCTCCAAGCGGAATAACCTTTGATGACTGCAAAAAAGTATCTAAAGCACTAGACGAACCTTTAGATGAACTTGACCCAACTTGTGGCGAAAGTTATAGTTTAAATGTTTCTTCGCTAGGATTAGATAGAGAACTTAAAACTAAACGAGATTTTGAGCGATTTTTAAATCAAGAAATTGAAGTAAAAGTTAATTCTAATAAAATTGTTGGCGTTTTAAGAAGCGCTGATGAAGATAGCATTAAACTATTAGTTAAAAATACTCATAAAACTATAAAGTTAAATGAAATAACTAAGGCAAAACCTTATATCAAATTTTAAAGGAGAATATTAAATGATTAGTAAAGATTTTTTTCAAGCATTAGACGATTTTGAACGGGAAAGAAAAATTAGTAAAACCGAATTTATTAAAGCGCTAGAAACTGCATTAACTTCAGCTTATAAAAAAAATATTGGCGAAGCAAAACTTGCAAGTGTAAAATTAAATCCAGAAAAAAACACTATAAAAGTTTATAGTTATAAAGAAGTTAAAGAAGTTGTAGAAGACCCAGATAAAGAAATTAGTTTAGAAGATGCTAGACAAATAAAAAAATCATATAAAGTTGGTGATTTAGTAGAAACTGAAGAAACACCTAAAGATTTTGGTAGAATTGCTGCTCAAACTGCTAAACAAGTTGTAATGCAAAAACTAAGAGAATTAGAAAGAGATAGAATGATTAGCGAAATTGCCGAAAAAGAAGATGAAATTGTAACAGGTGTTGTTAGAAGAATTGAAGGCAAGAATGTTTTTGTTGAAATTGGCGGAAACAACCTAGAAGCATTAATGACTGAACAAGACCAAATTAAAGGCGAAAAATATTATATAAACAGCAAAATTAAAGTTTATGTTAAAAAGATTAAAGAAAATGAAACAAAATCGCCTATAGTTCAAGTTTCTCGTGCAAATACTGGTTTTGTTCGTAAACTTTTTGAATTAGAAGTTCCTGAAATTCAAAACGGAGAAGTTGAAATTAAATCTATTAGTCGAGAAGCAGGCGTTAGAACTAAAATTGCAGTTTACAGCGAAAACGAAAATGTAGATGCTGTTGGTGCTTGCGTTGGCAATAGGGGAATGAGAATAAATAGTATAGTTAACGAATTAAATGGCGAAAAAGTTGATATTATCCTTTATAGCGATGACCCACTAGTTTATGTTGCTCGTGCTTTAAGCCCAGGCAAAGTAAATAGCGTAAGTTTTATTGATGAAAAAACAACTAGAGCAATCGTTCCAGATGATAAATTATCTTTAGCAATTGGTGCTGGTGGTGTAAATGTTCGTTTGGCTGCTAAACTTGTTGGTATGAAAATTGATGTTAAACCAGAAAGTAGCAAAGAAGAAAAACCAGTTATAAACACTTTTGATGATATTTCAACCGATTTAGATGATATGTTTAAGGATTAATATGAAAAATATTAGAACCTGCATTGCTTGCAGAAATAAATTTGATAAAACAAAGAGTGATTTAATTAAAATAACAAAAACCCAAAATGATTTTATAATAGGTGCAAATAATATAACTTTTGGTAGAAGTGTTTATGTATGTAATAACAATGAATGTGTAAATAAAGTTATTAAAAATAAATTACTTTCTAAAGCATTTAAACAAAATATTAGTTTAGATGTTTATGAAAAACTTTCAAACTTTAAGGGGTAATGATGATAAATAAAGAAGAAAACAAAATTGAAAATATTAAAACTCTTGAAAATATTTTGCAAAACAAAATTATTGATAAAAATATAGGCGAACTTCAAATTGCAAAAACCAGTTTGCAAGGTTTTTATAACAAACTTAGCGAAAAATTTAATTCTATTAAGGTTAAAAGCATAGAAGAAGCAAAGGAAAAAGAAAAGACCGAAAAAGAACGAGTAAAACAAGAACAACAAGCAAAAGTTTTAGAGCATAATAAGTTAAAACAACAACAAAATTTTAACGAAAATCGAACTTTTGTTAATAGATATAATGGGCAAAATCAAGGTCAAAACAAAAGAGAGTTTAATCCTAATAATAAATTTAGACAAGATAGACCATTTAATCCTAATTTTAAAGCAAATGGCGCTCGACCACCTTTTGATAGAAATGCAAAGCCTTTTGATAAGAATAAAAAACCTATTCTTAGCAAAGTTTTTTCTGAGCCTATTATTAATTTAAAAGAAAAAGAAAGAGTTTTTAAAAATAAGAAAAAACCCGAAGAGAAGAAAGAAGAAAAGAAAGTTTTAAATAAAAAAGCACAATTTAAACTAAGTTTAATTAACGATGGTGTTGATGAAAATGAAAGTGTAAAATATAGACGAGTTAAAACTAAAAAAGAAAAAACGCAAGAACAAGTAATTACCGTTATTGATAAAGCCGTTATGGATAGTGAAATGATAACAGTTAAAGATTTAAGCGAAAAAATTGGTAAACCAGTTGCTGAAATCGTTAAAAAATTATTTATACTAGGTATCATGAGCACTATTAATAGTAGTATAGACTTCGACACAGCATCATTAGTATGTTCAGAACTTGGTGTTACTTTAGAGTATAAAAAACCAGAAAGTTTTGAAGAAAAATTATCTAAACAAATAGAAAATGATGAAGAAAAAGACTTGGTTAGAAGAGCACCAGTTGTAACAGTTATGGGTCACGTAGACCATGGTAAAACTTCACTTTTAGATGCTATTAGAAAAACTAATGTAATAAGTGGCGAAGCAGGTGGAATTACTCAACATATTGGTGCTTACACTGTTAAAGTTAACGACCAAATGATTACTTTTATTGATACTCCGGGACATGCTGCATTTGCTTCTATGAGAGAAAGGGGAGCAAATATTACCGATGTTGCAATATTAGTTGTTGCTGCTGATGATGGAATTATGCCTCAAACTTTAGAATCAATAAAATATATTAAAAATGCAGGAATTCCAATGGTTGTAGCAATAAATAAAATTGATAAACCAACTGCAAATGTAGAAAAAGTTAAGCAACAATTAGCCGACCACGATGTTTTAAGTGAAGAATGGGGTGGCGATACCATTATGGTGCCAATATCTGCCAAATCAAATATAAATATCGACAAACTACTTGAAATGGTATTATTGCAAGCTGAAGTGTTAGATTTAAAGGCAAACCCTAATAGAAATGCAACAGGAACAGTTATTGAAGCAAAACTAGATAAAGGTAAAGGTCCTATGGCAACAGTTTTAGTTCAAAATGGAACTTTAAAGGTTGGAGATACTGTAGTTTGTGGTTTAGCTGTTGGTAGAATTAGAGCCATGATAGATGAAAAAGGTAAAAACATAAAATCAGCTGGTCCTAGTGTTCCAGTTTCAATTTTAGGTTTAGATGAAGTTCCTGAGGCGGGCGATAATGCTTATGTTGTAGATGAGAAATTATCTAAACAAATAATAAGTGAAAGAAAAACTAAATTAAAACGAGAAAGAGTTACAAATTCTAGTGGAATGAGTGCTGAAGATTTATTTAGTAAAGCTGAAGATAACATGAAAAAACAATTGAATGTTATTGTTAAAGCCGATGTTCAAGGTTCAAGCGAAGCCTTAAAACAAAGTATTAATGAAATTATAAGCGATGAGGTTAAAGTTAATGTAATTTCTAATGGTGTTGGTATTGTTAATGAAACTGATGTTATTTTAGCGAAAACTACTAATTCTGTAATTATTTGTTTTAATAATAAAGTTGATAACAAGGCTAAAGACCTAATTGATAGAGAAAAAGTTGAAATTTATTATTCAAAAATTATTTACGATGTAATTGATTTCTTGACTGATAGAATGAAATCTATGTTCACACCTAAGTTTAAAGAAACATATTCTGGTAAAGCTGAAGTTCGTGCTGTATACAAAATTACAAATGTTGGTATAATTGCTGGTAGTTATGTTTTAGATGGTAAAATTTCTCGTGGAAATAAATGTAAAGTTTATAGAAATAATGAAGAATTAGGCGAATATAACCTAGAAAGTTTAAAAATCGTTAAAGACGATGTTAAAGAAGCAGGAAAAGGCTTTGAATGTGGTATAAAACTAGAGGGATTTAGTGATATTCAAGTTGGCGATATTATAGAAGCATATAATTTAGAAAAAATTGTGTTTTAGGAGTTAAGTATGGCAAACAATAGAATTTTAAAAATTAATAGTGAAATAAAAAGAGAACTTTCTAGTATTATAGCATATAAATTAAAAGACCCAAGATTAGAAGGTGTATTTGTTACTATTTTAGATGTTGATACAACTAATGAATTAAGTTATTCTAAAATAAAAATCAGTGTTTTCCCAGAAGATAAAAAGCAACAGACTTTTAATATTATTAAAAATAGCATACCTTTTTTAAGAAGGGAAATTGCTAAAAATGTTAAACTAAGAGTTACTCCAGAATTAATTTTTAGCCTAGATGATGGCATAAATTACGAACAACGAATTACACAGTTATTAGAAGGGAATAAAAAAGATGGAGAAAAGAATTAAAGATTTAATTGATAATTCTAAAGATATTGCTGTATTTTTCCATATCAACCCAGATGGAGATGCAATAGGTTCGGCTCTTAGCATTAAATATGCTTTAATGCAATTAAATAAAAATGTAACTATTTTTTCAGAATATAAACTACCTAAAAACCTACAATTTTTGTTAGATGAAAACGATGTTTGTTATGAAGTAACAAATAAAAAATTCGACTTAGCAATAGTCGTAGACTGTAATGAACCTAAAAGAGTAGGGAAAATGGAACCTGTTTTAAACAATTGCAAGAATATTTTAAATATAGACCACCATATAGAGAGCAATTATTTTAAAGAGTATAGAATCATTGATAGTAAGGCAAGTTCCACTTGTGAAATGTTATATTACTTTTTAAAAGAGTTAAATGTGGAGTTTTCTAAAAAAATCTGTTTAGCACTATATGTTGGTTTGGCTTGTGATAGTGGTTGTTTTATGTTTAATATAACTCAAAAACTACATTATATTGCTAACGAATTAGTAAAAAATATTGATGATGTTGAAGATATAAACTATAACCTATTTCGAGTAAAAAGTTTTAATGAAGTAAAACTTTATGGCGAAGCAATAAAAAAACTAGAAGTTTGTTTAAATGGTCATCTTGCTATAACTGATGTTACGCTAAAAGATTTTGAAAAAACTAATACGGGACTTGAAAATACAACTGAATTAGTTTTTATGCTTTCGGGCTTAGAAAATGTAGATATAATTTGTGTGATGAGCGAAGAAAAAGCAGGAACATACAAAGTGTCGTTTAGAAGTAAAAAAATTGATGTTGGTGCTTTAGCATCACTTTTTGGTGGTGGTGGACATAGTTTAGCATCAGGTTGCAAAATTTATGGCACAAGAAACACTGTTAAACAAAAAATTATAAATAAGGTTAAAGAGTATTTATGCATGGAATAATCAATGTTTATAAACCTTGTGGCATGAGTAGTAATTATTGCTTAACACTTTTGAAAAAACAATTAAACATAAAAAAAGTGGGGCATTTAGGAACATTAGACCCCTTAGCCTGTGGCGTATTGCCAGTTATGGTCAATAAAGGCACAAAACTATTTGATTATTACTTAAATAAAGACAAAGTTTATAGGGCAATATTTACTTTTGGAAAAGAAACTGACACTTTAGATAGTGAAGGGATTATAATTAAACAAAATAGTAATCTTCCAACAAAAACCGATATCGAAAATAGTTTAAGTAATCTTGTTGGTGAAATAGACCAAATTCCACCAATATTTAGTGCTAAAAATGTTAATGGCGAAAGAGCATATAATTTAGCGCGCCAAGGAAAAAATGTTGAATTAAAGCCTAAAAAAGTAAAAATTTATTATATAGGCTTGATTAAACAAATAGATGAAACAAGTTTTTTGTTTGAAATTAAATGTTCAAGCGGAACATATATAAGGTCTATTGCTAGAGATTTAGGTAATTTGGTTAATTCTTGTGCTTATATGAGTGCGTTAATAAGGGTAGATAGCGGAAATTTTAATATTTTAAAATCAACTTATATTAAAGATTTGACAAATATTAATGTAAATGATAAACTAATTAAGTTGGAAGATTTGTTTGAAGATAAGGAAAAGATAAATTTAGAAAAAAAATATTTTAAACAAATTTCTAATGGGGTTAATGTTAGTATTAACCATGAAAATTCACAAAATGTTATAGTGTTTTGTGATAATAAATTAATAGGAATTGGCGATATTTTGAATAACAATTTAAAAATTAAAACCAATTTACAAACTTAGGAGATTATGGTAAAATTCGGGCCGTCTGGTAATGATATAAGTTTTTATGAAGAAGGTTATTCTAAAACAATAGATGCGTTTAAATGGGTCAAAAACAAAGGGCTTGACCTGTTTGAATATTCGCTAGGTAATGGCATTACTTTAAAAATGGAAACCGCTGAAAAATTAGGGCTAGAAGCGGAGAAAAACGGCATTGAAGTGAGTATTCACGCACCTTATTTTATCAATTTTGCAAATCCTAGTTTAGAATCTAGACAAAAATCTATTAATTATTGCGTTAATAGTTTAAAATTATTAAATGCTTTTAAGGGTAAAAAGTGTGTTGTTCATAGTGGTTCGCAACTAAAACAACAACGAGATGAAGCGTTAAAAGTATTGTATGAAGGCTATGATGCACTACTTAGTGAAGTTTATAAACAAAACTTAAATAACTTTTATATTTGCCCAGAAACTATGGGGAAATATACTCAAATTGGTAGTTATAAAGAAATTATAGATTTATGCACGTTAGATAAATGTTTGATTCCAACACTTGATTTCGGTCATATAAACTGTGTTTTGCAAGGTGGATTAAAAACCGAAGATGATTTTAAAAAGATTATAGATTATAGTATGGAAAAATTGGGTAGATTTAAAACTGAAAATCTACACATTCACTTTTCTAAAATAGAATATAGTGAAAAAGGTGAGTTAAAACATTTAGATTATAGTGATAATCAGTATGGACCTAATTTTGAGCCTTTAGCAAAGGTTTTAAAAGAGTATAATCTAAACGCAACAGTTATTTGTGAGTCTAAGGGGAAAATGGCAACAGATGCCCTTATACTTAAAAATATATATCAAAATATTTAAAAGGAGATAAAATTATGTTAACAGCAGATGTTAGAGTAGGAACAACTTTTGAAATGGAGGGTAAAATTTATACTGCAGTTGAATGGCAACATGTTTGTCAACCAAGATTAGCAGCATTTATTCGTGGAAGAATTAAAAACATTGAAACTGGTCAAGTAATTGAAAGAAACTTTAAAACAAACGAAAAAGTAGAAGCTGTTCAAGTTGAAAGAAAAGATATGCAATATCTTTATAATGATGGCGAAATCTATTATTTTATGGACCCAGAAACTTATGAACAAATTCCTGTAAATGCAAAAGATTGTGATAAAATTCTTGATTACTTAATGGACGGATTAATGTGCACTGTTTCTACAGCAAATGGCAAATTAATTTCTGTTGAACCTCCACTATTTGTTGAACTTGAAATTGTTGAATGTGACCCAGCGGTTGCAGGAAATACAGCAACAAGTGCATCAAAAATGGCTAAAGTTGAAACAGGAAAAGAATTAAGAGTTCCATTATTTGTTAATAATCACGACAGAATTAGAATTGACACAAGAACTGGCGAATATATGGAAAGAGTATAAAATCAATTATTAAAAAAAATGTTTAAAACACAAGAAAAATGTAGTCTTGTGTTTTTTTATTTGCATTTTGCATATTACTCAAATTTAATAAATATGTTTATATAAATAAAGGAGTAAATATGTTAGAAAAACTATTTCCGACTGAAATTTATGAAGCATTAAAAAACAATGTTAAATTTAATTATTTATATGAAATTCGGCTTAGAATAGATAAACCAATAACAATAAATTATGCAAATAAGTTTTACTTTTTAGGTATTGAGAGTTTAACAAATGATGAAGATGAAGCAATAATGTGTAATAAAAATTTAATTGATAGTGTTATTTTAAAAGCAAGTAATTATTCTATTTATGCGGTAAATGAAGACATAAAAAAGGGGTTTATAACTTTAAATGGTGGAATAAGATTAGGAATTTGTGGCGAAGTTGTAACTGAAAATGGTTATATAAAAACGATGAAAGATTTTAGTAGTATTAATTTAAGATTTCCGCATGAAGTAAGAAATTGTAGTTTAAATGCTTTAAATTATTTAACCGAAAATGGACAAGTTTTGAATACTTTAATTGTTTCAGCCCCTTGTGGCGGGAAAACGACCTTTATAAGAGATATTTGCTATCAACTAGGCCAAAAAAATTTTCCACTAAATGTGTTAATTTTAGACGAAAGAAATGAAATAAGTGCCTCAATTAAAGGTGTCCCAACAATGAATATAGGTAAATTTAGTGATGTTTTGTTATACAGCAATAAAAAAATAGGCTTTGAAAATGGAATAAGAAGTATGTCACCTAATTTAATTGTTGCCGATGAAATAGGAAATAGAGAAGATATAGAGAGTTTAATTTATGCATCAAATTCGGGTGTAAATATAATAGCAAGTGCTCATGCAAAAGATATAATTGAATTAAAGGAAAAATATTTATTTAACGAAATATTAAATAAAAAAATATTTAAAAGGTTTGTGGTTTTAAGTCAAAAAAATGGTGCTGGAACGATTGAAGGAATATTTGACGATAACTTTATTAGGCTTGTATGAAATTAATGATTTTAGGGCTAATTTTTGGCTCAATTAGTTGTTTGGGGTATTTGTTTGGAACAAAATATAAAGAAAAAGTTAAATTTTACACTGAATTTTATAACTTAATTGTTTACATAAAAAATCAAATAGGGTTTTTTAAAACAGATATTATTCAAATTTTAGAAAGTTTTTCTACTAAAAATAAAAATATTTTGCTTTTAATAGAGAATTATAAAAACTATTTATTAACTGGTCAAATACAAAATCTTAATATTTTAACAAAGCAAGAAAATGAAGAAATTTATACTTTTTTGAAAGGTGTTGGTGCAAATGATTGTTTTACTCAAAATGACTTTTTAGAGAAATATATTTCTAATTTTAAAGAAAAGTTAAATGAAGCAAAAAATTTGAATTTAAAATATGGGGTTTTATATAAAAAATTAGGGGTATTACTAGCAATTTTTGTGTGCATTGTGATTGCATAGTATATTGCACAGTATTATGCATAGCACTATGCAATATACTGTGCAAATAGGAGATGTATGGGATGGGAGTTGAGATAATTTTTAAAATAGCAGGTATAGGGATTTTAACAGCAATAGTAAATCAAGTGCTAAAATATGCTGGAAAAGAAGAAATAGCAACATTTACAACACTGGCAGGGCTTATTGTTGTTCTTTTAATGGTGGTTAATTTAATAAATGATTTATTTTCTACTGTAAAAAATTTATTTTCGTTGTTTTAGGGGCATAAATGGAAATTGTAAAAATAATTTTGATAGGTATAGTTACTTGTGTCGCTTCAGTTTTGTTAAAACAATTTAAGCCAGAACTTGCAATTTTGGTGTCTATTGCGGGCGGTATGGTAATTTTAATAATGGTAGTTAACTTTTTAAGTTCTATTGTTTCTAATTTTACTCAAATTGCAACTAAAACTAGCATTAATATGCAACTTTTTAGTAGTGTTATTAAAATTGTTGGCATAGGTTATATAACGGAATTTGGTGCAAATATCTGCCATGATACAGGGAATAGTAGTATAGCGGATAAAATTTTACTTGGGGGAAAGGTTATAATTTTGTGTTTTGCTTTGCCTATAATTAATGCGATGCTTACAACTATTATGGGATTAATTAAATGAAGAAAAAAATAATCATTTCTATTAGTTTAATAGTGGTTTTTTCGCTTTTTTTTGTTATGTTTTCATTACAAACTGGTGAGAAGAAAGTTTTTAGCGCGAACTCTTTTAGTGTGGAAGAAGACTTAAAAAACGAAACTCAAAATCAGTTAAATTTTTTTGATTTTTCTGATTTAGATGATGTTATATCTAAACTTGAAAATAGTGATACTTTTGGTTCTAGCACATTTTTAGAAAAGGTTAAAGAACTAATTAATGGGGAGTACTCCACTGATTTTTGGGGAATTTTAAAAATTGTTTTAAATGCCTTACTTGTAGATTTTAAAAAGTTGATACCAATATTAGCAACTATATTTTCTTTAGCAATACTATCAAATTTAGTGGGGAACTTTAAAAGTAAAAGTGATAAAAATGTGGGACAAATTGTCCATTTTGTGTGTTACTGTTCGGTAATCATTTTAGTTTGTAGTAGTATAACTACTTTAATAAATATAACAACGACTACAATAAATAGTATGAAAGGGCAAATGGAAGTTATTTTCCCTATAGTATTAACCCTTATGGCAAGTGTTGGAAATACAGTAAGTGTTGGAATATATCAACCTACAGTTGCGATGTTGTCTGGACTTGTAATTAATGTTTTTAGTTACATAATACTTCCAATATTTTTAATTAGTTTTGTGCTTGGAGTTGTTGGAAATTTAAGCAATAATGTAAAACTTAGTAAACTTTCTAGTTTTTTAAATGATGTTTTTAAGTGGGTTATAGGTTTTGTATTTACTATATTTACTGGGCTTATGTTGGTTAAGGGCATAAGTGCTGGAAGTTTTGATAGTGTATCTATTAGAACTACTAAATTTGCTTTAAAAACCTATGTTCCACTAGTGGGGGGCTATTTAAGTGATGGTTTTAATCTTATTATGGCAAGTTCAGTTTTAATTAAAAATGCGGTTGGAACGGCAGGGCTTCTTCTTATTTTTGTGTCAATAATATCACCAGTAGTTACAATTTTAGTTTTTAAATGGTGCTTGCATTTGGTGTCTGCTTTTATAGAACCGTTACTTGATGATAAGATTTCAAACTTTTTGTTTTCGGTGTCTAAATCGCTAAATATGTTAATTGCATCTATTTTGTGTGTTGCTTTAATGTATTTAATTTCGGTAGGACTTTTGATGACAACAGGTAATGTATATTGGGGGTAATATGCTTAGTGGTGTTATAAGTTGGCTTATATCTATAGTTGGAATTGTTTTGATAGGGGTTTTGGTTGATATAATTCTTCCCGAAGGTTCAATGCAAAAGTATATAAAATCGGTATTTTCGATTTTTGTTGTTTTTGTTATGATGTATCCTATAATCAATATGGATATAAGTAAAATAGACTTTAACAAGTTTATATATAATGATAGTAGTATAACTTTGAACGACCGATATTTAGATAATTTTCATAAAAGTTACAAAAAAAGTTTAGAAGAATTAACCGAAAAACAATTGGAAACAAAGGGGTTTATGAATGTTGATGTAGAAATTTCGTATATTATGTTAAAGAATAAATTTGAAATTCAAAAAGTTATTTTAAATGCACAAAATTTAGTAATTAATAACGAAGCGGTGCATATAGATAAATATAAAGAAATGAAAAATGTTGTAATTAGGTTTCTTTATATAGAAGAAAATAAGGTGGTGATAAATGAGTGAAGAAAAGAAAAATTCAAAACTTATGGAGAACTTATTTAAAATTCCGCTTTTCAAAAAATTAAAAAATGTTAAGCATATTGAAATTATAATCTGCATAATATTTATTGGTTTGTTACTTCTTATTTACTTTTATGGGTTTAGTGGTAAGTTTACAAAAACAACACAAACGAGTGTGGAAGAGTATGGTGAATTAAATTTTACTTCTTCTACAGCCTATGCAAAAGAAATGGAAAGTAAACTATGTGGAGTCATACAAAATATTAAGGGCGTAGGGAATGTAAAAGTAATGATTAGTGTTGCTAGTGGTGGCGAAATAATTATTGCTAATTCCGTTGAAGAAAAAAGCATAGTTTCATCTGATGGCGAAAGCAAAAATGTAACAACTGTTAAAACTCCAATAATTGTTACAGATAATGGGACAAGTAAACCAATTATATTAATGGAGATACTTCCAAAAATTCAAGGAGTTATTGTTGTTGCTTCAGGGGCGGAAGATGTAAACATAAAGTTAAATATCATAAGCGCTGTTGAAACAATAACGGAAATATCTAGTAAAAACATTCAAGTTTTTGCAGGTAAATAAAAGGGGGATATTATGAGTAAAAAGAAAAAAATAGTTATTTTAAGTGTTATGATGTTACTATTGGTTGTTACTGGCGTGTTAAATTTAGTTCTAGGAAATAATCTTACTAAACAAACTTCAACAACTGTTACTACTGGCAATTTCTTTACAACATATAGAACAGACAGGCAATCTACTAGAGACCAAGAATTATTATATTATGAAGCAATAATAAAAAGCGATAACAGCACAGCTGATGCTAAAAATTTAGCTGAATCTAAAAAATTAAGTTTAATTGACAATATGGAAACAGAACTTGTAACAGAAGGCTTAATTAAAGCACAAGGATTTGAAGACTGTATTGTAACTAGTTCCGCTAGTTGTGTAAATGTTGTAGTAAAATCAGGGTCGCTTAATGCAAGCGAAGTTAAAAAAATAGTAAGTATAGTAAAAGAACAAACTGGAGCAAAAATAGATAATATTAAAATAATACCAGTAGAATAAAAATAGTGGAGAAATCCACTTTTTTAATTGACAAAAGTGGGTATAATCTATTATAATTTAAGTATAATTTTATTAGAGGACATTTATGAATTATCAAATTAGCGACAATGAAGTAATAAAAAATAAGGGTAAAGTAAATTGTAATAAAAATGTTTTACTTTCGATTATAAACCTAGCAGCAAAAGAAATTTCGGGCGTAGATAGTTTATGCTCTAATTTTGGTAGTGGGTTGAAAAAGTTGTTTTCTAACAATGTAAGTGAAGGTGTAAAGATTGCTTTTGAAAATAACGGAATTACTGTTGATATATATTTAAACATACTTTATGGCTACAATGTAACCGATGTTGCCCATAGAGTTCAAGAAAATGTCAAGAATGGTATTTCTTCTATGATTGATATAAAGGTTAATAGTATTAATGTTCATATAATGGGTGTTGAATTTGGAGCAGAAGCAAATGAGTAGAATTAAGTTAAGAGAAAATTTAATGAAATTGGTTTACGATTATTCCATGACTAAAACAAGGGAATGCGACTTTGAAGTTTTAGATTTAGAATCTTTAACTGAAGAAGAAAAAACAGAGTTAACTGATAATTTTAATAAAATTATTGATAATTATGACGATATTGTATCAACAATAGAAAAAAATTTGATAAATTATAAATTAGATAGAATTTGTAAAACAGATTTAGCAATTTTAATTGTTGCTATTTATGAATTAAATTATTTAAAAGAACCTATAAAAGTTGTTGTTAATGAAGCGGTGGAACTAGCAAAAAAGTATTCGTTAGATAATAGTTATAAGTTTGTAAACGGTTTACTTGCAAAGGTGAATAATGCAGTTTAATAATTTAAGCGTTGTTGAATTTAATAACATAGTTAAAAACATTTTCGATAGTGAAGAAATGCTTTTTAATTGTGGGGTTTTGGGGGAAATTTCGAGTTTTAAAATAACTAATAATATAGCATATTTTTCAATTAAAGATGAATATGCTGTTTTGTCTTGTGTGTGGTTTTCTCCTGATAAAGAGTATAAAATAGGGGAAAAAGTTAAAGTTGTAGGAAGACCTAATTATTATATTAAAGGCGGTAAATTAAACTTTGCTGTAAATTACATAGAAAGTTTTGGCGAAGGCGACATTTATAAAAAATTTTTGCTTTTAAAAGAAAAATTAAAGGCGGAAGGGTATTTTTATAATAAAAAAGAATTGCCTAGCGAAGTCAACAGTATTGGGGTTGTAACTTCAAGTAAGGGTGCGGTTATAAAAGATATAATCTCGGTTGCAACAAGAAGAAATCCTAATATTAATATCTATATTTTCCCAGCAAAAGTTCAAGGAAATGGTGCAGACAAAGAAATAATTAAAGGTATGGAGTTTTTTGATAATTTTGATGTTGATGTGATAATTGTTGCTCGTGGTGGTGGTAGTAAGGAAGATTTAGATGTGTTTAATCAAGAAAGTGTTGCTAAGTGTTGCTATAAAATGCAAAAACCAGTAATATCGGCTGTTGGACACGAAACCGACTATACTTTAATAGATTTAGTTGCGGATGTTAGAGCATCAACACCATCAGTTGCTGCCGAAATAGCAGTTAAAGAAAGTAAAAATTATAAACTAATATTAAAAAATGACTTGTATAGATTAAACAATGCAATAATTCAAAAATGTAATAAAGAGTTGAGATATTTGCAAAATTATTATAGAGATATTAATAAAGAAATTAAAAATGTAGTTTATAAAAATAAAATAAATTTAAAAAATAAGGTTAATTTGTTAAATAGTAAAGTTAAATTAATTAACCTAAACAATATTAAAAATTATCAAAACATTTATGAAAAACTTTTAAGTTTAAACCCTTTAAAATACATTGAAAAAGGTTATGCAATAATAACTAAAAATGGAGAAAGGCAAAAATCTTTTGAAAATATTAATGTAAATGAAGAATTTGATATTACTATGCAAAAAGAGAAAATTAAAGCAAAAGTTATAAAAAAGGAGAAATTATGACTTATCAAGATAAAATGAAACGAATAGAAGAAATAACAAATTTGTTAGAAAGTGATAACTGCGAATTTGAAGAAAGTGTTAAACTTTATGAAGAAGCAAGTTTGCTTATAAAAGAATGTTATGAAACTGTAAACAAGTGCGACGGCAAAATTAAAGAAATAGGGGAAGATTTGTCGCTACTTGACTTTAGTTTAGAAAAATAATAAAAAAAGTAGCATATTTTATTAATTTGTGCTATAATTATAGTATTAGAGAGACTGTATCCTAGTCGCAAAAACTTTAATGAAAACGAATAATAG
>CAKVHZ010000010.1 GCA_934754445.1 uncultured Clostridia bacterium
TCACTATACACAGGGTCAAACATACTTACTGGCTCAGAAATACTATCTAAAGCAAATGCAACTTCCTTTACTTTTAATCCTAAATCTTTTGAAATTTCTTCTAAACTTGGTTCTACCCTATTGAGTCTTGTTAATTTTTCTCTACTTTTTAAAACTTGATATGCTGTATCTCTTATACTTCTACTAACTCTAACCGCATTATTATCTCTAATAAAGCGTCTTATTTCGCCAATAATCATGGGAACAGCATAGGTGGAAAACCTTACATTTAGATTAGTATCGAAATTGTTTAGTGCTTTTATTAAACCAACAGTGCCAACTTGAAATAAGTCATCAGGATTTTCTTTTCTATAACTAAAACGATGAACTACTGATAATACAAGTCTTAAATTTGCCTGAATAAACAATTCTCGTGCAAACTTGTCACCTTGTTTAATTTTTATCATTAGTTCATCCATTTCTTTGTTCTTTAACTTTGGTAATTTTGAAGTATCAACTCCACAAATTTCAACTTTATTCATTGTTCCTCCAAAGAAAACATTCTTATAATGTTTAAATTATATTTTCCTTAGAAAAACAATTTATTCAAATATAGTTAAAATTTTTTAATTGCCAATAACTTTAAAACTTTTACCTTTAAATATTTGTTGATATAACTCAACATTTTTGCTTGGACAATAAATAGAAAGATTTTCATTAGCATTGTCAAAACTGTTTTCGTTTATAATAGGCGGATTATAACTATTAAATGTAACAGATACAAGATTTAATGCTCCATCAACAAAATTTTTACCAATTTCGGCGATTTTGCTTGGCAACGTAAGAGATGTAAGTGATGAATTTTTAAATGCAGAATCACCTATTTTTGTAATATTATAGAACCTGCAAATTTCGGTCAAATCTAAATTTTTTACTGTTCCGTTATATCTTGTTAATGTTTCTTTATTTGTAGTTAAAACTATGCAATTAATATTGCTACTAATTGTAAGAAGTGAATTTTTTACACTTTCGTTAGTTGTTACAAAGGTTATACTCCTTATATTAGAACTATCAGTAGAACTAGAAAATGCTTTATTTTGCAACTCTAAATTATTAACCGAATTAAGATTAAAATAATTTAAAGAATTACATTCTCCAAATGCATAATTTTCTAGTTTTGATAAACTTTTAATATTTACTGTTTTTAAATTAGTAATATTATAAAATGCTCCACTCAAAATCTCTAAGTTGTCGGCATTTAATTCAATTTTGCTTATTTTAGAGCACCCCCTAAAGGCTTCTTTAGGAATAATTTGTAAATTTTTAGCAAAATCAATATTTGTTAATCTACTACAACCCGTAAAAGAATACTCTCCTATTGATTCTAACTTTTTACTAAAAGTTACATTAAGTAAACTTGTGCAACCATTAAAAGACTTACTGCCAACATTTAATACATTGGGACAATCTACATCTATTAAACCAGATAGATTTTCAAACATATTGTTGTTAATTTTATTTAAACTTGGCGCATAAATCACTTTTAAATTAGTAAAACTCTTAAAGTCTCCAACAAATTCTGTTAAATTTGGTGCATACAAATAAGTTAAATTTGTGTCTATATTACTAATATTTTCATCACTAACTTCAACGAATGGTTTAAAATTAACTGCATAATTGTAGGTTGAATAGTTTTGTCTTATAAAATTAATTGTGCTACTAGGCGAATAAATTGATAAATTTGCATTTGCAGAAAAACTAGTTGGTGAGAGCATCATTTTAGTTTGATTTTTTAGTGCAACAAAAGTTAAATTAGTTGCATTATAAAAAGCATTGTCATCAAATTTTATATAATTACCAGTAATAATAACATTTTTAATATTTGCATTATTAAAAGCATCTTCTCCTACCCCTATAATATAATCATCTCCTACATATTTTGGAAGAATTAAAGATGTTTCTTGTCCACTATAAGAAATTATTTTACCATTTAAACTTGTAAATCCATTTTCTTCATAGTAGCATAAGTTGTTAAAATATTCTCTCGTATTTTCTATACCAGCACTTTTATTTAGTTGTAACTCAGATTGGATACACTCAAAAGTAATTCTTAAAGTTATATCTTCCCCAATTTGAACATTGTCTCCATCACTATTTAAACTATCTATTTGTTCTATTAAACTTGGAACGACTAGTTTATCTATAAAAGTGTAATTATAATCTTTATTTGTAACAGTTCTTAAATTAGCACTATTACCAGACATTAAATAAAAACTATTATCAGCATCATAATATTTCCAAGAATAATCATCTGCGGTATGTGTTACAGTTTCATTAATGTAATAATTTAATTGATTAACAAAACTTAATACTCTATTATCGTTGCTATCACTTTCAAAAATAATTTTTGCACGAATAAAACTATTTGCACTATCATTAGTAATATTTATAGTAACTGGTCTATTAATAATTTCTAAATTTGGTGCTAATTTTTTACTATTACTAGAAAGTGTTAAATTCCCACCATTACCAGATAATCTAACCTCATAATATTTCATTGATTTTTCTTTACTTAAAAAATATATGGCACAAAAAATACCAACACATAAAAGTAATATTGCGGAAACAATTAACGTTATTCTTAATGCTTTATTAGTTTTTCTTCTTCTCATTAAAAATATTATTGCCAAAATTCAATAAAATGTCAAACTATTTTTAATATAATTAAAAAAAGTGCTTTAACTATAAGTTAAGCACTTGCTTCTTGATTTTCATTTTCTATATACATAGGTTCTATTTTCTTAGTATTTTCATTATAATTTATAACAATTTCCTTTAGTTTTTTGTTGCTAGGAGATGAATACATAATATCCATCATATCATCTTCTAAAATTGTTCTAAGCCCCCTAGCACCTGCTTTTAAATCTATTGCCTTTTTTGCAACATATTTTAATGCTTCATCACTGAATTTTAAACTAATTCCGTCAATGTTGAACATTTCTACATATTGTTTTGTAATAGCATTTTTAGGTTTTGTTAAAATATTAACTAATGCACTTTCGTCAAGTTCATTTAGTCCAACACAAACTGGTATTCTACCTATAAATTCTGGTATCATACCAAATTTCATCAAGTCTTCTGGTTGAATTTTTTTAATAACTTCGCTATTAGTTTCATCTTTGTTTTCAACAAATCCTAAAAATTTGTTAGTAGTTCGCTCTTCAATGATTTTGTCAAGTCCAACAAAAGCACCGCCACAAATAAATAAAATATTTGTAGTGTCCATAGTAATTCCATCAGTGTAGCCATTTTTTCTAGCACCTGGTTGAGGAACGGAACAAGTTGTGCCTTCTAATATTTTTAATAAAGCTTGTTGAACACCTTCGCCTGAAGGGTCTTTTAAATTACTTTTCCTATCAGTTTTTTTAGAAAGTTTGTCTACTTCATCAATATAAATTATACCCATTTCTGCTTTACTTACGTCATAATCAGCATTTTGTAATAATTTTTGAAGCAATGTTTCAACATCATCGCCAATGTAACCTGCTTCCGTTAAAGTAGTGGCGTCGCATTGAGCAAATGGAACATTTAAAATTTTGGCAAGAGTTTTGGCAATTAAAGTTTTACCACAACCTGTTGGTCCTATTAGCAAAACATTACTTTTTTCTAACTCTACTTTACTATTTTTCTTATTTGGTTTTATATTATTTTCAATATTATAATTTATTCTTTTATAGTGGTTATAAACTGCAACACTTATGGCCTTTTTTGCTTCTTCTTGACCAATTATAAATTCATCAAGATTCCTTTTTATTTCCATAGGTGTCATCAGTTTAATTTTTGTGCTTTTAGACACCTTTACTGTGTTTTTAACAATTTCATTACAAATTCCTATACAAGTAGCACAAATAAAACTTTGACCATCTGGACTTGCTATTAAATTGTTATCTTCACTTTGTTTTGCTCCACAAAAAGAACATTTAAAATCTGCTTTTTGCATAAAATCTCCTATTCTTTATTTACTAAAATTTCATCAATTAAGCCATAAGCCAATGCTTCTTCTGGAGTTAAATAATAATCTCTATTAGTGTCCTTTTCTATTTGTTCAATAGGTTTTCCTGTATTTTTACTTAAAATATTATTTATAACATCTTTTATTTTTAAAATTTGTTCAGCTTGAATTTTAATATCGCTTGCTTGACCTTGAGCACCACCAAGTGGTTGATGAATCATAATTCTTGAATGTGGTAAAGCATATCTTTTGCCTTTTTCTCCACTTGAAAGCAAAACTGCTGCCATAGATGCAGCCATACCAACACAAATTACATTAACTTTACTTTTAATAAAATTCATTGTGTCGTATATTGCAAGACCCGCATCAACTTCTCCACCTGGAGAATTAATATATAAACTTATATCTTTTGTATTATTTTTTGCTTCTAAAAATAGTAATTGTGCAATTACTAAATTTGCCATATCTGTATTAATTTCGCCCGAAATAAATATAATTCTATCTTCTAATAATCTAGAATATATGTCATAACTTCTTTCTCCGCCACTTGTTTGGTCTACAACCATAGGAACTAACATAATTATCTCCTTTTAACATAATTTTTAATTAAAACAAATAATTTATACTACGCAATTTTATTATTTTGTGTTAAAAAAGCAAGTAATTTGTCGGTAATCATTTGTCCGTAAATTCTATTAAAGAATTCTTCATTTAAACCTTTTTTAAGGTCTTCAACTTTCATATTTCTTTGATTAGCCATATCTTCTAATTTTAAATTAATTTCTTCTTCGCTAACTTCAATTTTTTCTCTTTTAATAATTTCTTCTAATACTAATTTTGTTTTAGCAGTTTTTTGAGCATCAATTTTTCTAGAATCTCTTAATTGTTGCATAGTCATGTTCATGTGTTTTAAATAATCTTCTAATTTTAAACCTTGATACATTAATCTATATTCAAAATCTTTAATAAATTCATCTATTTGACGTTCTACTAGTGTGTCACTAATTTCTACTGTTGCTAAATCAGTAATTTTATCAATTAATTCGTTTTCTGCTTTATATTTTGCTTGTTTTTCTTTTTCGCTTAGTAAATTTTTCTCAATATCTTTTTTATATTCTTCTAAAGTGTCAAATTCACTATAATTTTTAGCAAATTCATCGTCTAATTTAGGTAATTCTTTTTCTCTAACTGCTTTGATAGTAACTTCAAAATCAGCTGGTTTTCCTTTTAATTTATCTTCAAAATAATCTTCTGGGAATTTAACTGTAATAGTTTTAACTTCGTCTTTTTTCATTCCTACTAATTGGTCTTCAAAATTATCTATAAATGTGTGAGAACCAATTTCTAAATCGTAGTCTTTACCTGCTCCGCCATCAAATTTTTTGCCATCAATAGAGCCAACAAAATCGATAGTAACACTATCGCCCATTTTTACTTCTCTATTAACTTCAACAAGTCTGCCCGCTTTTTCTTGAGCAAGTTTTAGTTCGGTTTCTACTTCTTCTGGTTTAACTGAGCATTCATCTTTTTTGATTTCTAAGTTTTTATATTCCCCTAAAATAACTTCAGGTTTAACTTCTACGCTAATTTCATATTTTAAACCATTTTTAACATCTAAAATATTAACCTTAGGTGAATCAATAGGTTCAACATCAGCTTCTTTATCTAAAATTTCTGTATAGTTATGACCAAAAGCATGATTTATTGCTTCATCATAAAAAACATATTCTCCGTAGTTTTTTTCAATAATATGTCTTGGAGCTTTGCCTTTTCTAAAACCTTGAACAGCATATTTATCTTTTAAATGTTCATAAGCATGATTTAAGCAGTGTTCCCATTCATCTTTATCAATAGTAACTGTAAATTTTACATTATTTTTTTCTAATAATTCTTTTGTGTAATTCATAATATCTCCTTTAATTTTAAACAACTCATTATATCACAAAAAAAAATATATAACAATTAGTTTTTTGTATTTTTTATTTATTTTTTAAAATTTAAACTATTTTGTTACATATTTTTTAATTTAAAATAATTTTATTACACTTAACACCAAAAATGCAATTAAGCAAAGAGCAAACAAACTACTTAAAATAAATGGTGAAAATATTTTTATTAAATCTAAAAACTTTCTAAACTTAGTTTGTTTTTTCTCTACTGGAATATATTGTTCTTTCCCTTCTTCTATGCTAAGTTCCATAATAATTTCTTCATTATCGCTTGTAAGATATGCATTTTTTCTTATGCAATATTTAAATAAACTAATTGATAACATAATTGAAGCCACTATAAAAATAATTAGTGCCGACAAATTAAGATATGGCGACAAAAAGTTTAATAAAACTAAAATAAATCCTACAACAAATAAAATACCAGTAATTAAATTAAATTTATTAAAATTCATAAAATCTCCTAAATAAAAAATGGAATTAAATAACAAGAAATTAATAGTAAAGCACCAAATAAATATAAAGCCAAAAACAAGTTGCTTCTTTTAGTTCGAACATAGAAAAAAGCATTTATTAAAACAACTAAAATCATTATGCCGTTTGCTATTTTTATTAAAATATTAATTAAAGTAGGAATTTTTACACCAACTAGAATATCTAATAAATAAATAATTCCAACTAAAAATACAGCAACAAAAGATATAAATTGAACAATTTTTCGCGATTTTCTTTCCATAATTATTATATTAACATAAAATAAAAGTTTTATCAACTTAAATTATCAATTTCATTAATTATTGCGAAGTCTATCTAACACATTTTCAAAATAATCAGGTAGTGGAATTTCAAAATTTAATTCTTTTTTTGTGGTTGGTTGCATAACTGTCAACTTATAACTAGTTAATAATTGACCTTTTAAATTAAACTTATCTTCCACCCCATAAAGTTTATCACCTACTATTGGGTGACCTAAATATGCACTATGAACACGAATTTGGTGTGTTCTGCCAGTTTTAAGTTCAAATTCTACTAAACTATAACCTTTAAAAACTTCAAGTGTTTTATAATATGTTAAGGCTGTTCGACCCTCGTTATCTAAACAAACTTCATATTTTAACCGATTTTTTAAACTTCTTTTTAAATTTTTTTCAATCTTTCCATCTCTTTCTTTAAAAGTTCCTACAACTAAGGCTAAATATTTTCTTTTACACTCTTTTGTTTGAATTTGTTTTGCCAAATTAATATGTGCCTTATTGTTTTTTGCAACAATCATTAGTCCCGATGTGTCTTTATCTAACCTATGCACAATTCCTGGGCGAAAATCTCCGTTAATATTACTAAGCGATTTATATTTAAACATAAGTGCATTTACTAGTGTATGGCTTTCGTTTTTAACTGCAGGATGAACACACAAACCTTGTGGTTTGTTTATTACTATTAAGTCATCATCTTCATAAACTATATCTAATTTAATGTCTTCGGCTTGATAACTTAACTGTGGTTTTTTTTGTAAGTCGATTAATATCTCATCATTTAAACATAACTTATAGCCATTTTTTACAATTTTATTATTAACTAATATTTTGCCATCAATATTTAAATTAGATAAATAACTACGAGTAAAATCTGTAAAATTTTCACTTAAAAATTTATCTAATCGTTTATTAACATCACTACTATTCACTTTTAAGTTTATCATCTTTTTTATGCTCTCTTTTGAATAAAATTTCTATAATAAATAAAATAACTCCAACAGTTAAGAAAACATCGGCAAAATTAAAGTAATATGGCATAATATTTAAATTTATATGAATAAAATCTCGAACATAACCTAAAAAAATTCTATCAATTAAATTTCCGATTGCTCCACCAAGGATAAAACTAAAAGCGATTACATACAATTTATTTTTATTTTTTGCAAAAATATCATATAGCACAAATATTAATAAAAAAACTATTGTAAGCACAATTAATAAAACTGTTTTACCACTTAAAATTCCTAGCCCTGCACCATAGTTATGTGTGCTTTCTAGCGTTAAAAAATTTTTGATTAAAACTATTGATTTCCCTTCAAATAAAATTTTAGTCAAAATATCTATTCCTATTAATCCTAAACTAAAAAGTGATATAAATATGTATTTATTTTTATTAGTCATACTTTCCTATTTTAAAATTTTGATTTTTACATTTGTAGGTGAAATTAAATATAAATCTTGAGTTAACCGATTTATATTTGCATTTAAAGCAAAAGTCGCACCATTTAAAAAGTCTAAAACTCTTGTTAAACTTGTTTTTTCATAACCTTTTAGATTAATAATGCTCGCTTCTTCTTTTTTTAAATTGATTATAATCTTTTCAATTTCTTCTTGATTTTGTGGCGAATACACATTAATGTTATTATAGTTAAGGCTACTATATTTATCGGTTTCAATAGGCTTATAATTACTACTATCTTTTTGCTTTGTTTGTTTTTTATAAGTTATTATATCATTTTCTGTTTCATCTTTTGTAGGGTGTTCGGTTTTAAAAATTAAATCTAATAACTTCATAATTTCCCCTAAAATAATATAACACAAACTAACTAATTTTTAAAATAAAATTAAAGTTTTTTTATAATTATTTTGTCAATTAAAGCATTTCTTTATATAAATTTAAGTATTCCCCTATAATATTACAATAGGTTCCTTTAATAGAACTAGATAAATTTTCGCTATCATCAAGATTTAATAAATCATTAATAACACTATTTAATTTGTTTAAATAAATTTTAACATATAATATATAAACATTTGTTGATTGATTAAAGTAGTTACTAAAATTTTGAATGATTTTTAAGTTTTGATTATACATATCATTTATTTTACTTTTTGCTTTAATTGTATCTATATTTTGTTTATCAAATTCTACTGATAAGTTATATAGGTCACTATAATTATTATAAAATAGTCCTACACCTTCGCTTAAAATTTTACTTGAATTTGTAGTTAAAGTTGCCTTAAAGTTTATTGCAGGAATTTCTATTTTTATTATTTCGCTATTAACGCCGTTTTCTTGCAAGTTGTTTTTTACCTTATTTGCTTCTCCACTTGATTTATAAATAGAACTTAACACATAATAAATATCATTATTTTTGTAAACATAACCTGCTCCACCTTGTTTTTTAATGTTATCTGAGTAAGTATTTACTTCGGTTTTATTATTACTTGAATATAAACTTAATGCATATAAAGTTCGATTTTCATAAATATAATTTGAATTAACATTTACAATTTTTGATATAGTTAAAAAATTAGAAAAACTAATTGAAAAAAAGACTACAACCATAATAGTAAATAGACAAAATAGAATTATTAATAATTTTGTTTTAATTTTACTCTTTTTGTTATATTTATAATAATAGTTAGCATAAGCATCATATCTTTTTTTCATAATTCACCTTTCTATAATATATTTAATAAAAACCTAAAATAAAACTTAAACTATATTGAAATTTTTGTAGAAAGTAAAAATATTTGGCACGAATTGTGGACAAAATTTTATAAAAAATATATACTTATTTTGTTTAGGAGGACACTATGAAATTAAAACCACTTTTTGATAAAGTTGTATTAAAAGAAGAAAAATTAGAAACTACTAGTAAAAATGGCATTTTCTTACCAGTAAATGATAAAGAAAAACCACAAATCGCTACCGTTATAAGCGTTGGAGACGGCGGAAATATTGATGGAAAAGATGTTAAAATGATAGTAAAACAAGGCGACAAAGTAGTCTACAGTAAGTATGCAGGAAGCAACATAAAAATTGATAATGAAGAATATGTTGTTGTTCGTCAAGCAGACATTTTAGCTATAATTGAAGATTAAGGAGAAAATATGAGTAAAAAAATTTTATATGGTGAAGATGCTAGAAAGGCATTAGAGAAAGGTGTAAATGCAGTTGCTGATACTGTTAAAATAACATTAGGCCCTAAAGGAAGAAATGTAGTATTAGAAAAAAAATACTCTACTCCACTAATTACTAACGATGGAGTTACTATTGCAAAAGAAATTGAACTAAGCGACCCATTTGAAAACTTAGGTGCTAATTTAATTAAAGAAGTAAGTATAAAAACTAACGATGTTGCTGGCGATGGAACTACTACTAGTTGTGTTTTAGCACAAAGCATAATAAAAGAAGGTATGAAAAACTTTACAGCAGGTGCTAACCCTATAATTTTAAGAAAAGGCATTTTTAAAGCCGTAGACTGTGTTGTTGATAGATTAAAAGAGATTTCTAAACCAGTAACTAGTAAAGAAGATATTAAAAATGTTGCAACTGTTTCTAGTCAAGATGAAGAAATTGGAAATATTATAGCCGATGCCTTTGAAAAAGTAGGTAAAGACGGCGTAATAACTATTGAAGAAAGCAAAACTATGAAAACTGAATTACAAATTGTTGAAGGTATGCAATTTGATAGAGGTTTAGTTAGCACTTATCTTGCAAGCGACATGGAAAAAGTTGAAACTGTTTATGACAACGCTAGCATTTTAGTAACTGATAAAAAGATAAGTAATATTCAAGAAATTTTACCATTACTAGAACAAGTTGTTCAAAACAATTTAAAACTACTTATTATTTGCGATGATATTGAAAGTGAAGCCTTGGCAACAATAGTTGTAAACAAACTAAGAGGAACATTTAATGTAGTTATTACTAAAGCCCCTAGTTTTGGCGATAAACGAACAGATATTTTAAATGATATTTGTGCTTTAACTGGTGCAAAACTTGTAAGTAGTGATTTAGGTGTAGATTTTAAAGATATAACAATAGATATGCTTGGAAAAGCAAGACAAATTAAAGTCGATAAAGATAATACTACTATTGTTGAAGGTTATGGCAAAAAAGAAGATGTTGAAAATAGAGTTAGTTTAATAAAATCTCAACTTGAAAACACAACAAGCGACTACGAAAAAACTAAACTTGAAGAAAGACTTGCTAAACTTAGTGGTGGTGTTGCAATAATTAAAGTTGGTGCAATAACCGAAGTTGAAATGAAAGATAAAAAATTAAGACTTGAAGATGCCCTATCTGCAACTAAAGCAGCAACAAGTGAAGGTGTTGTTGTTGGCGGTGGAAGTAGTTATTTGCAAGCAATTAACAATTTACAAAGTTTAATTACAACTCTTACTGGCGATGAAAAAATAGGTGCTGAAATAGTTTTAAAAGCTATTCAAGAACCTATTAAACAAATTGCAAAAAATAGTGGCGTTGAAGGTAGCGTTATTATAAATGAAGTAATAAACAAAAATGATAGTAGTTATGGTTATGATGCATTAAATGACAAGTTTGTAAATATGTTTCAAGCAGGAATAATAGACCCAACAAAAGTTGCACGAAGTGCTATTCAAAATGCAGGAAGTGTTGCTGCTACATTGCTTACAACTGAAGTTTTAGTTGTAGATAACGAAGAAGATAATGTTAAAACTCAAAATATAAATCCTAATATGTAAGGTTAAATTAAGAAATAAAAAAGAAAAAATAAGAAACAGTAGTTAAACAAAAAAATCGTATTTAATAATACGATTTTTTTATTACATTGTTAATTCACTATCATTATTTGTTTTTTTATCTTTTTCTCTTTTTATTGAATTGTAATCATCAACAACTTTTCCATATAATTTATTATTTAATTCTGTTAATTCTTCTAATGATAAATCTTCTTTTTTCAAATCAATATTATACTTTTTTAATATGTCTGTTAAAGGATATATTTCATGAACAAGTTTTTTACCTTTTGATTTAGTTATTTTCCTACTCAATATTGGATGTTTTAAGGAATTCACTAATTGAAAAATCAAATATTTTTTATCATCTAACAAATTAACTGCTTTTGTTTCCTTTTTATTTATCACAAAAATTCCTGTTTCAAAATCATCTGCAAACAAAACTCTATAATTATATGGGAACAACATTCTTAAAGTTTCAATAGTCCCAAAATATAAATCATTTATATTATACATAATACTCTCCTTCTTTTGTTTAAATTATCTTTACTTAACTGTCAATATCTAATTTTAATTTAATTCATATAATTTTATGTATTGAATAAAATTAAATATGAGTATTTTTATTGCCTTAATTTTAGGTATAATTCAAGGATTAACTGAGTTTTTGCCAGTAAGTAGTAGTGGCCATTTAGTGTTATTACAAAATATATTTAACATAGAAAATAATGCTATTTTATTTGATATTATTTTGCATTTAGGCACTTTACTTGCCGTTATTATTGTTTATAGAAAAAGTATATTAGAAATAATAAAAAATCCGTTTTGTAAAAAAATGAGATTTATCGTAGTAGGCACAATACCTACTTTAATTATTGCTTTTTTATTTAAAGACTTTTTTGAAAGTGCTTTTAGTGGAAATTTATTATTTGTAGGATTTTTAACAACTAGTTTATTACTTTTAATTGCTGATTATGTTGATAAAAAATGTAAAAATAATAAAAGTATGAATTATAAATCTATTATCACTATGGGGATTTTCCAAGGACTAGCAATACTACCCGGTTTAAGCCGAAGTGGTAGCACAACGACTTCAAGTTTAGTTTTGGGAATTAAAAAAGATGAAGCACTTGAATATTCGTTTTTACTATCTATCCCTATAATTCTTGCTAGTTTATTATATGAATTAATTTTTTCTGGTTCAAAAATCACTAGTATAGAAATTGCTCCATGTATTGTTGGTTTTATTGCAAGTTTAATTTTTGGCATAATTTCTATTAAATTTATGAAAAAACTCGTTAAAGATAAAACATACAAATATTTTGCTTTTTATTTAATTATACTTAGCGTATTTATAATATTAAATCAATTTGTTTTTAAGTTATTTTAAAAATTTATCACAATAATTAGGTTTAGTGAATATCATAAAATATAGGAGGTAAAAATACATATGTCATTTTTTTCAAACAACAGAACAGATAATAGATGCCCTGGCCCTATAACAGGAAATCCACTAAGCGGATTATGTGAAAGAGTTTGTATTCAAACTAATAAAGTATTTGATAGTTGTAGAAAACAAATTTCTGAAACAGGTTTAACTATAACACTTACAAATGTTACACCATCTGGTTTAGTAGAACCTTATACTTTTGTTAGTGCTCAAACTAACGGCGATGCTTATTTTACTAATTTAGTTATAGACCGTTTCCCTGATAGACCAAATTTTGCTAGAGTTAGCGGAACTGTTAATGTGCCTATTATTGTAAATTTTACAGACACAAATGGAACAGACGGAACGGGCGAAGCAACTTTAACTTTCGACCAAGATGTTATCTTATTTGTCCCACAACCTTCAGTAGTTCCTTTTACTATTGACGTGTTTGCAGGATTAGCAATTGCAGATGCCACATATGCTGGAAACAATACCTTTACTTGCGATGCTTGTATTCAAATAATTTTAAGAGTTGTTGTTAATACTAATATTCTAGTTCCTAGTTACGGCTACTGCCCTATTCCACCTTGTCAAAATTACTCTACTAGCGATGTATGCCCTGGTTACTTTGACTTACCTGTTTACCCTGCATAAATTAAAAATAACGCTTTATAAAGCGTTATTTTTTTTGTTATTTTATAATACAAATTCGTGTTCGTAAAAAGCATTAATTGAATAACGGATAAGTGAAACAAGTGTTCGGCATCTATAATCTGCTTCCATCATAAAGTTGTTATAGGTGTTTTCTTCAATGTTTACAACTTTTTTACTCCAACCAGATACTATTACATCTTCATATAATTTTTCTTCTAGTTTTCCTTCTATGTAATTATTTACTGCTAAAACTATTGCTTCGGCTTGTTTTATATTAAATTTATTACAAATTTCATTAAGTCGTTCTAATTCTTCTAAAGTTATATTAAACTGACATTGTTTATATTTTATCATTTTATTTTCCCCTTGTTTTTTCTTACTGGAATATAAAACATTTCGCCTTCGTGAGATTGAAAATATACTCCAATAATCTTTTTTATTCGTGTATTAATAATTGTATAAGCCGCTCTTTTTCTCGCTCCACCAAGCAAGTTTTTTTCGTTATTCATACTGGTTTCTACAAAACAATTATATGCTCTAATTCTTCCTAAATTATCTATAACTGTTATACCATCGTAATTTAACATATCTATAAATAATTCGCAAATACTAAGTAGTTTTTGCTCGTTATAACTTTTTGTTTGTAAAAATAATTTACTAAATTCTATAGGTTCAGTAAGCCATATTCCATCACTTAAAAACCCTTTATCTTCATAGTCTTTATCTACAACTACACAAATTGTTCCACTAATATTTTTAAGTGCTCTATCGAAAATATTAGTAAACATTGTTTTTACTTCATTTAATTTCTTTTTTGTCGTTCTCAGTTTAGAAAAACTAGCATCTACAAACTCCATAATTTCTTCTCTCCACGAAGAAATCTTTTTTGTTTCTAGAGAAAAATTGATATTTAAACTTCCATTTTTTATACTTTTTAAAGTTATTGTATGACTGCTAAGCGGATAAACTAAAAAACCAAAAAATTTAGTTTTTTCTTTTAAAACCTGATTATCTTCAAGCATCATTTCTAAGTTTTTTTCTTTAATGCTATTATTTGCCTTAACTATTCCATAAGAATAAACATTATCTTTAATGTTTATAAATATGCACCAATCATTTTTACAAAATACACTTAAACTTTTCATTCTTTGCGCAAACATTGCTTCGTTATCATCAACAAACATTGTTACTTTGTATGCATTAGGAACTGCTCTAACAACAGATAAAATATCGTTAGTAAACAATAAAACGGGTTTTATTTTAATACCTTCTTCTTCATAACTACCCATAGACGGAATAAAGTTAATTAAATGATTTTGTAATTTTTTAGAAAACTCTGGATTTTCGTTAAAAATAAAAGCATCTAAACTATCTTTTGCCTGCAAATAAAAAATGTTTTCTTCCACCATTTTCTCTCCTTAAAATTATAATATCAAATAAAAAGAGAAATTTCAAGTGTTTTACCATAAAAAATAAGATTATTTTTTTATATTTTTGTAATTTAAAATATTAAAATAATCTGGCGAATATTTTTCTAACTTGCTATAAAATATTGGCATAGAAATTGTGGCATTTTTTCGTAGTCTTAACGAATAAGGACAAACACAAGTTGCCCCTTTTTTATTTCTTAAATAATCTATAAAAATCTTACCTTTTCTTTTTTCTTTACTCATTGTTGTAACAAATAAATCAGGATATTGTGCTTCTAATGCTACTGAGATTTGTTTAGATAAATTTTCTACTTTTCTATAAGTTAAATTTTCTATTTTGACTAATATATGATAACCTTTTCCACCACTCGTTTTTAAAAAAGATTTGAGTTTTAATTTATCTAATAATTTTTTTAATAGTTTAACTCCTTGTTGTAATTTTTTTATGCTTAAATTTTCATCGGGGTCTAAGTCGAAAATCATAAAATCAGGATAAGTTAAATTATCTATTTTACTATTCCATATATGAAATTCAACTGCTCCCATTTGCACTTGATTTAACAATTGTTTTTTTGTGTTTATATAAAAATATTCGTTTTGCGGAATTTTTTTGCCTATATAATATCTTTCCACATCTTCGTTTTTTTGTGGGTGTTTTTTAAAAAATCTTTCACTATTTATATCACCATGTATTCTAACTTCGCTAACTAGTCTATTTTTTAAATAAGGTAAAATTTTTTTTGCATTCTCATTATAATAATTTAAAACATCTTGTTTTTTTATTTTATTTTTAGGAAATATAACTCTATTTATGTTTGTAACATTTATTCCTAAATAACTAACTTTTTCTTTCATTTTTACTCTCCAAAACAACATCTTTTGCCTTCTTATCTTCTCTTAAACCAAGGTAACTTGCTTGTCTTAACTTTCCATCTTTAGTTATTTCGCTAAATTGAATTTCGGCAACTAGTAATGGCTTTAAAAAAATCATATCTTTTGAGATTTTATCTTTATTTTTAATTTTTATAGTTTTTACTACCAACTTCTCAAATTTTTCACTTAATTCTTGTTTTGTTTTTTCGGTGAATCCTGTTCCCACCTTACCTATAAAATATAAATCTTTATTTTTATAATATCCAACAAAAATGCTACTTAATTTTTTATTTGCTTTACTTTTACTATAGCCAATTATTATAAATTCTTGTCTTAAATAACACTTTATTTTTAACCAATCTTCATCTCGTTTTGAGTTATAAATAGAATTAATATTTTTTGCGACAATTCCTTCAAGATTATTCTTTTTAGCAAAAGAGAATATTTTTTTGCCGTTATTTTTAACAAAATCAACATAGATTAAGTTATCAGAGCATTTTTTTAAAGTGTCTTGTAAAATAATCTTTCTATCTATTAAAGGTGTATTTCTTAAATCTTTACCATCTAACGCTAAAATATCAAAAATTTCATAATAAAAATTTTGACTACTATTTTTTATTGAACTTTGTAGTTTTCCAAAATCACTTCGTCCATTTTCATCAAAAGAAACAACTTCCCCATCTAAAATCACAGTTTTGTTTAACTTTTTTAGAGACAATGCAATACTTTCAAATTGTTTAGTATAGTCTTTATTATTTCGAGTTTTTAATATAACTTTATCTTGATCTAAAAAGGCAACAATTCTATAACCATCATATTTAATTTCATAAATATAATTTTTGGTTGGTATTTTTTGAGTAAGCAAACATAATTTAACATCTACATTATTAAAAGGATTTTTAATATTTTTTGTTTTTTTAATGCTTTTAGTTTCAATTATATCTTCTTCTGTTTTATCTTTTATTATAAGCCAATTTTTTTCATCCATTTTAACTAAATTATATATTCCGTTGTATTTTTCTCCGTTTAATATAAATTTTAACTTACCTTGTTTAAATCCATTTTTAAAGTTGTTTATTTGCTGATATGTTCCTTTATCATAAATTTCAACTGTTCCTGCTCCATACTCCCCTTTAGGAATAACTCCTTCAAAATTGAAATAACTAAGTGGATGGTCTTCGACATGAACTGCTAAGCGTTTATCGTTACTACTTTTAGGAAGCCCTTTAGGAACGGCAAAACTAAGTAAAACGCCATTATACTCTAAACGAAAATCATAATGATTTGTTGTTGCTCTATGATATTGAATAACAAACTTTAACTTTTTAGAATTTGTTTTCTTTTTAATACCTTTCGGTTCTATTGTTTTATTAAAATTTCTTTTTTTGTTATATTCTGTTAGCATTAATTCTTAGCCCTTTTTTGTTTAATTTCAGTTTTTGTTTGAGTGGTTTTTTTAGACTTTTTAGGTTTAATACTTTTTTGCAAGGCGTCCATAATATTTATAATATTTTTTGGAATATCTTTGTTTCTACTAGTGATAATTTTCTTACCCGCAATTTTCTTTTTAATTGCATCTTGTATCTTTTTGTTATACTCATCTTTATATTTTTCAGGTTTAAATTTTTCGGTCATTTGGTCTATTAATGTTGTTGCTAAGTCTAACTCTTTTTTACTAACATTAACTTCTTTTATAACTGGTGCTTGTAGTAATTCTTCGTTAAAAAATAATGTATTTGCTAGCATAACACCATTATTTACCCTTATTAAAATTAAACTTTCTCTACTGCCTAAAACAGTTTTAGCAAGACCTGCCATGTTTTTCTTTTCCATTGCTTTTAACAATACCGAAAATGCTTTTTCGCTATTAGTTGGAACAACATAATAGGTTTTATCAAAATATATTGGGTCAACTTCTTTTAAATTAACAAAACTTTCTATAGTTATGTTTTTATCTTTATTAGATTTTATTTTTTCAAAATCGTCATCTTCAAAAAGCACAAACTTATCTTTTTCATACTGATAACCTTTTACAATATTTTCATTTTTTACTTCTTTATTATCACAGTCAACACAAGTTTTTTTATACTTAATTCTACTCATGGTTTTTTTATCTAATAAGTTAAAACTTACATTATTTTCTTTAATGCTTAAACTTAATGAAATTGGAATATACACCAAACCAAAAGTTATTGCTCCTTTATATGAATATGCCATAAAAATCTCCTAAAAAGATGTTAACCATTTTATTACAAATTTATAAATTTTTTTAGATATAATAATAAACAAATATTGCATAAATATTAGCAATATTTTATATTTATGCAACACTAGGCATAAAAAAATGGCAAACTGCCACTTTTTATATAACAATATTTATTAATCGGTTTTTAACATAGATTAATTTTTTATACCCATTTTCGGTGTAAGATTTAACTTCTTGTAATGCTAAATTTTTTATTTCTTCTTCTGATAAGGTTTTTAAAACATTAATTTTTGCTCTAATTTTTCCGTTAACTTGAATTGGTAATTCCATAGTGTCTTCAACTAATTTTGTTTCATCAAATTTTGGCCAAGATTCATAACTTATTGTTTTATTATGACCTAATTTCTCCCATAATTCTTCGGTGATAAAAGGACAAATAGGGTTTAATAATTTTAAAAATCCTTCAAACATTTCCTTATTTATAAATTCTTCTTTACTTAAACTATTTACAAAAATCATCATTTGAGAAATTGCTGTATTGAAATTTAAACTCTCAAAATCTGTAGTTACTTTTTTAATAGTTTGATGATATATTTTTTCTAGATTTTTATTAATTTCATTTTTAATAGGTTTTTCTTCAAAAATTCTATATATTCTATCTAAGAATTTTCTTGCCCCCATAACCCCGTTGTCGTCCCATGGTTTACTTTCTTCAATAGGCCCCATAAACATTTCGTATAGTCTTAAGGTATCAGCACCATATTTTTTTACAACATCGTTAGGATTAACTACAAATTTAGGGTATCTTTTACCCATTTTTATTCCATTAGCACCTAAAATCATACCTTGATGAACTAATTTTTTAAATGGTTCACTACAAGGAACTAATCCTTTATCGTATAAGTAATTATTCCACATTCTTGCATAAAGTAGATGACCTACTGCATGTTCTGGCCCACCTACATAAAGGTCAACTGGCATCCAATGTTTTAATAATTCGTAGTTTGCAAATTCTTTATCGTTTTTAGGGTCAATATATCTTAAATAATACCAACTAGAGCCTGCACTACCTGGCATAGTGTTTGTTTCTCTTTTTGCTGGTTTTCCATCAAACATAATGTTAACCCATTTTTCATCTTTAGCTAGCGGACTATTACCATCTTTTGCTGGCTTATAGTCATCTAAAATAGGTAAAACTAAAGGTAAATCTTCATCATGTAATGCTTTGGTTGTTCCATCACTAAAATGCACAATTGGAACTGGTTCGCCCCAATATCTTTGTCGAGCAAAAATCCAATCTCTTAACTTATAATTAACGGTTTTTCTTGCTCTATTCATTTTAATTAGTTTGTTTGTAATTGCTTCTTTCGCATCTTCTACAACAAGTCCTGTAAATTCTTCACTATTAATTAATTTACAATTTTTTCCTAAATAATCTTGTTTTTCAAAAGCACAATCTTCAACACTTCTTCCACTAATTACTTGAATTCTATCTATATTGTGCGAAATAGAATATTCAAAATCTCTTTGGTCGTGACTAGGAACAGCCATTACAGCACCTGTTCCGTAACTTGCCAAAACAAAGTCGCCAATAAAAACTGGAACTTGTTTGTTGTTTACTGGATTTATTGCATAAATGCCTTCTAATTTAACACCGCTCTTGCCTTTATTTAACTCGGTTCTTTCTAAATCACTTAACTTTTCAGTTTCTTTTCTATATTTAACTACATCTTCCCAATTTTTTATTCGTGGTTTTAATTCGTCAACTAATTTGCTCTCTGGAGCTAAAACCATAAAAGTTATACCATAAATTGTTTCAATACAAGTAGTAAAAATAGTAAATTCCCCGCCACCTACAATATCAAAATCTACTTCGACACCTTCGCTTTTACCAATACGATTTTTTTGCATTAATTTTGTAGATTCTGGCCAGTCAATATTATCTAAACCCTTTAATAATTTTTCGGCATACTTAGGCATTTCTATAACCCATTGTTTCATATTCTTTTTAACAACAGGATAGCCACCCCTTTCGCTCTTTCCATCTACAATTTCATCGTTTGCTAAAACACAGCCTAATTCTTCACACCAATTTACTGGCATTTCTACACATTTTGCTAAGCCATCTAAATACATTTGTTTAAATATCCATTGCGTCCATTTATAAAAACTAGGGTCGCTTGTTCTTATCTCTCTATCCCAATCGTAACTTAAACCAATATTTTTTAATTGATTAGTAAAAATCTCTATATTTTTTTCAGTAAAAATATTTGGATTATTGCCTGTATCTATAGCATATTGTTCTGCTGGTAAACCGAAAGAATCATACCCCATTGGATGCAAAACATTATACCCTTGCATTCTCTTCATTCTTGAAATTATATCAGTTGCGGTATAGCCTTCTGGATGACCAACATGAAGTCCACTACCTGAAGGATATGGGAACATATCTAAGCAATAATATTTTGGTTTTGAAAAATCCCACACATCGGTTTTAAAAGTTTGGTTTTCTTCCCAATATTTTTTCCATTTTTCTTCTATTTGTTCGTGATTATAGCCCATAAAAACCCCTTATAGTAAAATTTATAAAATATAGTAACAAAATATAAAAAATAAGTCAAATAATATTAAAAAAGTGAAGAAAAAATCTAGCGTTTTGCTAGATTTTTTATATATATTTTATATTTATCTTCTAATAATTAAGTTGTATTTTTCTAAATGTGAAATTAAGCCATTTAAAAAGTCTTCAATTTCTTGACCTTCTAATGTGTGGTCGCTAGACAAGGTAAATGTAAATGTTACACTTTTTTGACCATTTAATTTTTCACTTTCATATATGTCTTTTAATACATAACCTTGTAAAATGTTAGATTTATACTCATCAATTTTATCAGTAATTTGTTTATATAACAAATTTTCAGGTGCTAAAACGCTTAAATCAAGTTCTGTTGCTTGGAATTTTGATGGAACTATTGCTTTTTTGAATGCTCCTTCATTTTTAATTAATTCGCCAAAATCAATCTCTAACAAAACAATATTTAATCGTTTATCTATACTCTTACTAGTTTTTGGATGAACAACACCAATATAGCCATAATCTACTCCATTATAAGTAACACGGAATGTATTGAATGGGTGCATAAAATTAGGTTTTTCGCCTTCGGTTAACTGTAAAGTTATGTTCAAATTATTTTTAGCATAATCGAATATAAATTGTTTTAAATTATTAAATAACATAGTAGTTGTTTTTGTTTGACTAGCAAAAACTACACTAAGTTTTTTCTTTTCAACAACTAGTTTGTTTTCATCTAAACTTTCGGCAACTCTACCAACTTCAAATACTTTTATTTCACTTAGGGCATTTCGGTTTTCGTATATAACTTTTAGTAGTGTTGGACTTAAAATTGGTCTAATTCCGCTTTGACCAGCATTTGAACTATCAAGTAATTTTACTACTGGAGTAGAATCTATGAAATGTTCTTCGTTAAAATCTTTATAATTCCAGATATAAGAATGAACTTCGGTTGCATTATATTTTTCAGCAAGTAGTTTTTTAACTTCGTATTCTTGTTTAACATTTTTATTTAATTCTATTGGTTTTGGCTCAAATGCTAGTGGAGTTGGTGTAATGTTATCGTAACCATAACTACGAGCAATTTCTTCTACTAAATCTTCTTTCATAGAAACATCTTTTGTTGCTCTAAAACTAGGAACAGTAACAACTATATCTTTTCCATTTAGTTTAACATCAAATTTTAAATTTGTTAATATTTTTACTATTTGATTTGTTGTGATTTTTTCGCCAATTCTACTAGAAATAAAGTCTTCATTAATAGTTATAACTTTTGTATCATATTTTTTAGTATATTCATCACTAAAACTACTTGATACTTTAGCATTACTATCTAAATCTAAAAGTAATTTAACAATACGCTCTAGGGCGAGTTTTGTCATTTCTGGGTCTAAACTTTTTTCGTATCTTTGACTAGCATCAGTAACTAAACCTATGCTTCTACTAGTTTTTCTAATTGTGCTAGAATCAAAGGTGGCACTTTCAAATAAAACATTTTTTGTGCTATCGCTAATAGATGCTTTTAATCCACCTTTAATGCCTGCAATAGCAACTGGAATGTAACTTCCATCTTCAATTAAAATTGCATTTTTAGGAATATCGTATTCAATGTTGTCTAATGTTAATAATTTTTCATTTTCTTTAGCATTAACAACTCTAATTGAACTTACTTTTTCACTATCAAAAGCATGCATAGGTTGACCTAATTCTAACATTACATAGTTAGTAATATCAGCAAGTAAGTTAATATCACGCATACCAGCATAACAAAGTCTTAAAGCCATTTTTAAAGGAGATGTTTTTCTCAAAATATTATCAACTTTAATACCAGAATATCTATAACAATTTTCACTTTCATTTTTAATATCAATTTTAGGAAGACTGTTATATTTAGTTAAATCTTCTAAATCTAGTGGTTTTAATTCTCTATCAAATATTGCAGCAAATTCTCTTGCTAGTCCGTAATGTCCCCATAAATCTGGTCTATTTGTTAAAGTTTTATTGTCAATTTCTAAAACTATATCATCAATAGGCAAATATTCTTTAATGTCCATACCTATTTTTACATCTTCAGTAATATCCATAATGCCACTGTCATCACTACCAATACCAAGTTCACTAGCACTACAACACATACCATTACTTTCTATTCCTACTAAACTAGCACTATTTATTTCATGACCACAAACCATGCCACCAACGGTTGCAACGCAAGTAATCATGCCTACCCTTACATTTTTAGCCCCGCAAACAATTTGTTCAACCCTATTTCCTAAATCTACTTTTAAAACATGAAGTTTAGTTGATTTTGGGTGGTTTTCTATGCTTAAAATTTTGCCGAAAACAACACCTTTTGTATTTTCGCCTTTATGCTCAACTCCTTCAATTTCGGCTGTAGATAGGTTAAATCGTTTAACTAATTCTTCTTCGCTAATTCCATCTAAATTAACAAAATCTTTTATCCAATTAATTGAAATATACATATTTTATCCCCTTAAATTTTAGTTTTATATTGACTAAGTAGTTTTATATTGCCACTATTTAGATATCTAATATCATCAAGACCAGTTTTTATCATAACTAAACGGTCAAAACCCAAACCGAAAGCAAATCCGTTATATTTATCTGGGTCTATTCCTGCTTCTTTTAAAACATTTGGATGAATCATTCCACAAGGGCAAAGTTCCATCCAACCAGTGTGAGAACAAGCCTTACAGCCTTTACCTTCACAAATAGGACAAGTTGCATCAAGTTCAAAACTTGGTTCAGTAAATGGGAAAAACCCTGGACGCAAACGAACATTTACATCTTTTTTAAATACGCCTTTAAGCATTTCTTTCATAAAGTAAATAAGGTTTGAAACACTAACATTTTCATCAACAACAACACCTTCTATTTGGAAGAAAGTATTTTCGTGAGTAGCATCTAAACTTTCATTTCTAAAGCATCTACCTGGGAATAAAACACGACATTTTGGCCCATGAGTTCTTAAAATTCTATTTTGAGCGGCAGAAGTTTGAGTTTTTAGAACTTCGCCATTATCTAACCAAAAAGTATCTTGCATATCTCTTGCTGGGTGGCTTGCTGGCACATTTACAGCATCAAAGTTGTTATATTCCGTTTCAATTTCGTTGCCGTCTTCTATTATAAAGCCCATACTAACAAAAAGGTCAACAATTTGTTTTTGTAAAATTGTTCTTGGATTTAATGCTCCAACATTATCATTTACTGGCAAAGTGTAGTCTATTTTTTTATCATTTTTTAATTCTTCTTCAAATTTTTTCTCTTCTAATATTTTTTTAGTATTAGTTATGCCATCTTCTACTCTTGTTTTAAGTTTGTTAATAAGCATTCCAACTTCTTTTTTAAGTTCGTTGGGAACATTTCTAAAATCTTGCATTAAAGCAGTAATTAAACCTTTTTTGCCTACAAATTCAAGTCTTAAATTTTCAAGTTCTTCAACTTTAGAAACCTTATTAACTTTATCTTCAAATAATTTTAAAAGTTCTTCAATTTTTTCTTTCATAAATTCTCCTTAAAAACAAAAATCGCCCTAAAATATAGGACGAATTAAAAATCGTGGTACCACCTAAGTTTATCAATATAAAATTGACCTTATTGTAATTTTCACAGTTTATTCTGGCTAATTTTAACGGAAATATCCTTTTCAAAAAGCAACTCCAATACCGAAATTCAATTTTTATTTGAACATAAGTTTACTTCCAGCCCACGATAAACTCTCTCTTAATGAAAATAAAAATCTACTAAATATCTTCACAGTTTTTATTAAATACTTTTTTATTTTAAACTAATTAAAAATAAATGTCAAACAAAAAAAGGTTATTTTAAAATAAATTAATCTTCAGGTTCAATATTGTCAAAAACTTTTGTTGAGAAAAAATAACCTAAAGTAACTCCTGCCCCTTCACAAAATTTTTGTATAGTATTTATTTTAGAATATTTGGTTCTTTTGTGTATTAAATCATAAATATTAGATGGGCTCATTCCCGCCTTTAAACAAATATCACAAATTGACATCTTTTTATTTTCTGCTATTTCAAGCATTCTATCAACAACCGCTTTTTCTATTTTCATAAAACTCCTTAACGGAACACCATAATGCCATTCCACTAATAGTTTATGTAAATGTGAAAAATAATTCTCGTGGAGTTCCACGAATTCGCTTGTTTTTTAAATTTTATTTTGTTATTATTAAATATGGAAAAAAATTTAAAAATATGTTTTACTGGTCATAAAAAAAAGTGCTAATAAGCACTTTATTTTTTTGTTGTTTTTTTAGTTTCTTTTTTTACTGGTTTTTTAGTTGTTTCTTTTGGTTTTTCTGTTGCATCTTTAGACTTTTCTGTTTCAACTTTTTCTTCTACTTTAAAAGCTTCAGTAGCATCATCTTTTGTTGTTTCTTTGCTAGAATTTTCTTCTATAACTTCATCAACATCAACTACTTCTTCTTTATTATCTATAGAATAAATTGCTTCTAAATTCATTTCTAAATAACTAACTTTATCCCCTTCGCCAGTTTTAATTAAAACAATTTTTCCGTCAGTAGTATCAGTTATTTTTTCTACTGTTCCATAAATAAATGTTTTTGTTAAAACTTTAGAACCAACTTTAACATTGTTTAATAAATCTTGTTGACTTGCCATGTATTTTTTGTTTTTAAAATAACTTAAAATAAACATACCTGCACATGCAACTAATAAAATAATTATTAAAATTAAATTACCTGTATTTGTTTCTGCTAATAAAATATTCATAAAATCTCCTTTCCTACTATAATTATAACAATAAAAATATTTTTTCCAAACACTTTTTATTAATTTTTAATATTTTCGACATTTTTATAATATTTTTTTATAAATTCATCACGAAAATCTAATAATCGGTCTTCCCAAATTGCTTTTTTAATATCTTCGGTCATTTTAATTAAAAAGCGAATATTGTGTAAACTTAATAATCTAGCTCCTAATATTTCTTTTGCGTTAATTAAATGCCTTAAATAAGCCTTAGTAAAGTTTTTACAACAATAGCAATCACATTCTTCATCAAGAGACGTAAAATCTTCTTTATAGATAGAATTTTTAACTACAACTGTGCCTTTACTAGTAAGTGCTGTTCCGTTACGAGCAATACGAGTTGGATAAACACAGTCCATCATGTCAATCCCCCTACAAATTCCTTCAATTAAGCAGTCTGGACTACCTACCCCCATTAAATATCTTGGCATATTTTCTGGATATAAAGGTTTTAACTCATCTAGAATTTCATACATAACTTCTTTAGGTTCGCCAACGGATAACCCACCTATTGCAATACCAGTATCAACATAAGGCAAGGTTTTTTCTAAACTTATTTTTCTTAAATCTTTATAAAAATTGCCTTGAACTATTGGAAATAAACATTGATTTTCATTTTTATGATATTTATAACATCTATCTAGCCAACTCAATGTTCGATTCATATACTTTTCGGCTTCTTCATGACTAACATTTATGCCACTACATTGGTCAAACGCCATAATAATATCTGCACCTAAACTTTCTTCAATCTCCATGGCTTTTTCGGGACTAAAAAAATGTTTACTGCCATCTAAATGACTTCGAAATTCAACGCCTTCATCAGTTATTTTATTTATTTTACTCAAACTAAAAACTTGAAATCCACCACTATCAGTAAGAATTGGTCTATCCCAATTCATAAATTTATGAAGTCCGCCTGCTTTTTCAACTAATTTATGACCTGGACGCAAATATAAATGATAAGTGTTACTTAAAATAATTTGTGCATTAACATCTTTTAAATCTTGTGGAGTTAATGTTTTAACAGTTGCCTGTGTTCCTACCGGCATAAAAACTGGAGTTTCTATAACACCATGTGGAGTATATAATTTGCCTATTCTTGCACCACTTTGTTTGCAAGTTTTTATTACTTCAAATCTAAATTTCTTTTCTTCCATAATCTTCCCTATAATAGTAAACAAGCATCGCCAAAACTAAAAAATCTATATTTTTCGTTAACTGCCACCTTGTAAAAATTTAATGTTTCTTCTATTCCACAAAATGCACTAACAAGCATAATTAATGTGCTTTCTGGTAGATGAAAATTTGTTATTAAACATTTTACAATTTTAAATTCATAGCCCGGATATATAAATATATTAGTATTTCCCTTGCCTGCTTTTACATAATATTTATCGCCAATTTTTTCATTGCTACTCTCAAGTGTTCTAACACTAGTAGTTCCAACAGCAAAAACTCTTCGATTTTCTTTTATTGCTAAATTTATTATATTTGCACTTTCTTCGCTAATTTCATAATATTCGCTATGCATATCGTGAGATAAAATATTATCTTCATTAACTGGTCTAAAAGTGCCAAGACCTACATGCAATAAAACATTAACAATAATTACACCTTTTTCTTTTAATTTATTTAACAAATCGTTAGTAAAGTGTAAGCCTGCCGTTGGTGCTGCACTTGAGCCTTCAGTTTTAGAATATACTGTTTGATATCTTTCTTTATCTTTTAATTTTTCGTGAATATAAGGTGGAAGTGGCATTGAACCAACTTTGTCTAATTCTTCTTCAAAAATTCCTTTGCATGAAAATTCAACTTCGCCCATACCCATTTCGCCTTTACTGGTAACTACGCAACTAAAAGTATCACTAAATTTAATTGTGCTACCAATTTTGGCTTTTTTTGCTGGTTTTAGCAAAACTTCATACTTATTTTGTTCTAATTTTTTTAGTAAAAACACTTCAATTTTGGCACCAGTATCGGTTTTATTTCCAATTAATCTTGCTGGTATTACACGAGTGTTGTTTACGACTAAAACATCGCCTTTTTTTAGATAATTTTCTATATCATAAAAATGTTTATGTTCTATTTTTTTAGTTTGTCTATCATATACAAGCATTCTACTGCTATCTCGTGGTTCTACAGGAGTTTGAGCGATTAATTCTTGTGGTAAATCATAAAAATATGTTTCTTTTTTATAAATATCTTCTTTTTCTATCATAATTTGTCCTATTCATCAGATTTTACTGTTTTAATACTTCCTAATTCTTGTTTTTTATCTTCGCTTAATCGTTTGTTTAAATGTTCATATGCTAGTGGCAAGCAAATTCTTCCCCTAGGAGTTCGAGCAATAAAGCCCATTTGTAGTAAATATGGCTCATAAACATCTTCAATAGTGGTGCTTTCTTCGTTTGTTGATGCACTAAGAGTATCTATTCCAACTGGCCCACCATTAAATTTATCTATCATAACTTCTAGTATTCTTCTATCTGTGTAATCTAATCCATACTCATCAACTTCTAACAAATCTAAACTTTTTTTAGCAATATCTAAAGTAACAATTCCGTTTAAATCATCTTCAACTAAAGCAAAATCTCTAATTCTTTTTAGTAATCTATTTGCAATTCTTGGAGTTCCCCTACTTCGCTTTGCTATTTCTAAACAAGCATCATCGTTAATGGTAATTCCTAATATTGAAGCACTACGCTTTATTATTTTGTTTAATTCTTCTGGAGTATACATTTCAAGCCTTGCAATAACTCCAAAACGGTCACGAAGCGGTGCTGTTAAATTACCTGCTTTTGTTGTTGCTCCAATTAAAGTAAAAGGTTGAATTTTTAATCGCATTGCTCTTGCACTTGGCCCTTTACCTACAATAAAATCGAGTGCATAATCTTCCATAGCAGGATATAAAATTTCTTCAACACTTCGGTTTAATCTATGAATTTCATCAATAAATAAAACATCATTTTTGCTTAAATTTGTTAATATACTTGCAAGGTCGGCGGCACTTTCTATTGCTGGCCCACTCGTAATTTTTATTTGACTACCAAGTTCGTTTGCTATAATATGGCTAAGTGTTGTTTTACCAAGTCCTGGTGGACCATACAAAAGCACATGGTCGAGTGCTTCGCCACGCTTTTTTGCTGCATTTATAAAAACTTTTAAGTTGTTTTTAATTTTATCCTGACCCACATAATCTTCAAGTGTTGTTGGTCTTAACTTATTTTCAACTTCAAGTTCACTTTCGTTTTTAGTGCTTGTTATAAATCTTTCTTCCATATTACCTACTTAAATTTTTTAATATTTTTTCAATTAATGTTTCTACAGTGTCGCTATCACTAATATTTTCTTTAATGCGTTTAACTGCTTCACTTTTGCTTAAACCAAGGGCTACTAAAGCCATAATACAATCATTTACAACATCGTTTTTTAAATCTACACTTGCTAGGTCACCACCTTCTAGTTTCATGGTTTCGCCTAATTTTTCTTTTAGTTCTAATATAATTCTTTCCGCTGTTTTTTTGCCTACACCCTTAAATTTAGAAAGCATTTTAGAATCTTCACTAACAATTGCTGTTACAATATCAGTAATACTTGCTCCGCTTAAAATAGTAATCGCCATTTTTGGCCCTACGCCATTAACAGTGATTAAATTTGTAAATAATTCTTTTTCACTTTTTGTGCTAAAACCGAATAACGAAATACCATCTTCTTTTACCTGAAGATAAGTAAATAACTCGCATTCTTCTTTGTTTGCTAAAGTTAAATAAGTGTTTAATGAAATATTAACTTCATAACCCACATTATTAACTTCTAATATAATTAAGTTTTCATTTTTTTCTAAAATTTTACCTTTTAAATATGCTATCATGTTTACCTACTATTTTTGCGATTTAATATTTTCAATTTTTTAATTTGAATTTAACTTACCCTAATAATTTATTAGGCTGTATATTATTTAATAAATGTATTGCCACCTTTTGAATTCGTTAAAGTTTCTAAAATTAATTAAATAACACCCAATTAAAAGCGTTTTAGGGGTTCAGGGGTGCCGTTGGCACTTTCATTTTTGATGCCCGTTTCTATAAAAGTGTCAATGACACTTTGGCAACTCAAAAAGTAAGGTTCTTTTAATATTTGAAGTTTCCTATAACTTGATTTGTTTGACTATGACAAATTGCAACTGCTAAAGCATCGGCGGCATCATCTGGCTTTGGAATATCTTTTAAATTTAAAATGGCTTTTACCATATATTGAACTTGCTTTTTGTCGGCTCTACCTTGACCAGTTAAGGCTTGTTTTATTTGAAGTGGAGTGTATTCAAATAGGTTACCAAGTTTTCGTTTTGCTATTTCAACCACAACTCCCCTTGCCATTGCAACATTAATTGCTGTTTTTTGGTTATTTTGGAAAAATAATTCTTCTATTGCTAAACATTCGGGCTTGTATTTTTCTATTAAATACTCAAGTCCATCAGCAATTTGCACAAGTCTAGTTGGAAAATCTGTATCTTTATCGGTAGTAATTGCCCCATAATCAATACATTTAGTTTGAAACCCAACTTTCTCAATAACTCCGTAGCCCACTATTGCATACCCTGGGTCTATTCCTAAAATTATCATGATTATATTATATATAATAACAAAAATTTAGTCAACAAAAAAGTGGCTAAACCACTTTTGTTTTTTTTATTAAAATTAAATGTTTACATTGTGGAAAACTTCTTGAACATCATCGTTATCTTCTAACGCATCTATCATTTTTTCAAAACTTTCTTGTTGTTTTTCATCTAAATCTATATAACTTGATGCAACATATTCTACATTTGCACTAACAAATTTTAAGCCTTTTTGCTCTAAAGCATCTCTAACCTTATCGAAATTTGCTGGACTTGAATATACTTCAAACACATCGCCATCATCAACTACATCATCGGCTTCGGCTTCAATTGCCCATTCAAAAAGTTGGTCTTCAGTTATTTTGTCATCTTTTTCTATAACTAAAACACCTTTTCTTTCAAACATATAACCTACGCAACCAGTTGAACCTAAACTTCCACCAAATTTATCAAAAATATGACGAACATCTCCAGCAGCACGATTTTTATTATCTGTTAATACATTAACGATAACAGCACTGCCACCTATTCCGTAGCCTTCGTAAGTAATTTCTTCGTAGTTTCCACCACCAAGTTCGCCTGATGCTTTTTTAATAGACCTTTGAATGTTATCATTAGGCATATTGTTTGCTTTTGCTTTAGCAATAATATTAAATAATTTTGCATTCGAACTAGGGTCTGCTCCACCCATTTTTACTGCAACGGCAATTTCTTTACCAAGTTTTGTAAAAACTTTGCCCCTTTGTGCATCCATTTTTTCTTTTGTATGTTTTATATTGTTAAATTTACTATGTCCACTCATAGAATTCCCCTTTAATAAGTAATTTCGGTTTAATTATAAATAAAACCTTACAATTTGTCAATTAATTGGCAAAATTAGTTTTGAGTTTTATAAAATTATAACCAACTTAAACAAAAAGCATTAATTTGTTAAGAAATACAAAATAATTCCGCTAGATACTGCAACATTCAAACTTTCTACGTTATTTTGCATAGGAATTGAAAGTGTTTTTGTAGCAAAGCTTTTTACTATTTCGCTTACTCCATTCCCTTCGTTACCTAAAATAAGACCAAATTTCAAGTTTGATTTTTTCATATTAAAAATGTTTTCTCCGTCCATATCTGCACAATAAATAACATAATTTTTGCAAATTTTTTCTAAATCTTTTACTTCAATATTTTGATAATTTATTTTAAAAACATTACCCATGCTTGCACGAACGACTTTATCGTTAAAGATATCTACACTATTAATTAAATATAGATTTTTTACATTTGTTGCAACACTTGTCCTTATAATTGCACCTAAATTTTGTGGGTCTTGAATATTATCTAAAATTAAAAAACTTCCACTATTAATTTTTTGCACTGGTTTTTCAATAACGGCAAAAAAGTCTTGACTAGTAATGTTATATGTTAATTTGCTACTTACTTCTTCACTAATTATAATAACATTATTTCCTTTAATATTTAATTTTTCTTGCATAGATTTTGTTAAAAAAATTTCTTTAATATTGCAATTTACTTTTAATGCTTCTAAATATATTTTATAGCCTTCAATTAAAACTAAATTTGTTTCATCACGATACTTTTTTTGTTTTAATTTTAAAACTTCTTTAATTTTTTCATTTTTTGTGCTTGTAATTTCCATAATTTAATTATATATAAAAAAATAAAAAAAACAAACGAATTTTTTACTAAAAATTAACTATAAAAAAGTTACTAACCATAAAGAAAGTAACTTTTTAATAACTATTTAACTTTTTTTGCAGTTTCGCAAAGCGCTTTAAACGCTTCTGCATCGTTAATTGCCATTTCACTTAAAACTTTTCTGTTTAAGTTAATGTTATTAACTTTTAAACCATGCATAAATTTAGAATAACTAATATCGTTCATTCTGCAACCAGCATTAATTCTAGCAATCCAAAGAGTTCTAAAATCTCTCTTTTTGTTTCTTCTGCCAATATAAGCATGACTTTCTGCTTTTCGGACGCTTTGTTTAGCAACACGATATAATCTTGAGTGGCTACCCCAATAACCTTTTGCTGCTTTTAAAACTTTTCTACGTTTTTTTAACGCATTATTACTTCTTTTAATTCTCATACTCTTTCTCCTTATACATTAACCATATTTCTAATAGTTTTTTCTTGTGCTTTAGAAACATAAGTTTGTTGTCTTAAATCTCTTTTTCTTTTAGTAGTTTTTTTAGTTAAAATATGACGATGATTTTGTTTACCTCTTTTAACTAATCCACTTTTTAAAACTTTAAAACGTTTTTTTGCTCCACTATGACTTTTTTGTTTTGGCATATGTTTTTCTCCTTTATTTTTTTTGGCTTAGAACCATATTTATAAATTTCCCTTCTAATTTAGGGGCTTTTTCAACTACAGCATTATCTCCTAACAAACTAGCAAATCTATTCATTATTTCAATACCTTGTTCTGGATACGCTTGTTGTCGACCTTTTAGCATAATATTTACTTTAACTTTATTGCCGTCATTTAAAAATGCAATAGCATTTTTAACTCTATAAGCAATATCGTGTTCGCCTATTGTTAAAGATAATTGAATTGTTTTAATTTCTTGACCTTTACTTTTCTTTCGTGCTTCTTTTTCTTTCTTTAACAAATCAAAACGATATTTGCCATAGTCCATAATTTTACAAACACTAGGAACAGCATTTGGTGAAATTTGAACTAAGTCTAAATCTTTTTGATGAGCTAAATCTAACGCTTCATCAAAACTAACAATTCCTTTTTGTTCGCCATCATCTAAAATTAAACGAACTTCTTTAGCATTAATTTGTTCATTAATCAATAATTCTTTAATAGTAAAATCCCCCTTAAAAAGAAAAAAGTGAATACATAAATATCCACACTAAAAAATTATAATATCTATAAAATTTTATTACCAACTAGGCGTGCCTTTTTGGTGAGAAATGGATATTTCTTCTTTGTAACGAGTAAATTATAACCTATTAAACACGCTTTGTCAACGATTTTTTAAAAGTTTTTCAAGTTTTTTTAATCTTCTTTCGTTACAATTAATTTTCCCCCTAATAATAAAATTAAAATAAATATATCCTATTTAAAGAGCGTTTTATGGGTTCGGGGATGCCATTGACACTTTCGCAAGTGGTGCTCAGTTCTATAAAAGTGTCGTTGACACTTATCGCATAAAAAGTTAAAATTACAATGCTACTGGCACTTTAAACCTATTAAATATGATATTTATAAAATCAAATATCGTCATCACTACTAAAACTGCAAACATCATTGTAAAAAAGTAGTCAAAATATTTAAAAACCATTCCACCAGATAAACCAAATATATAAAACGCTATAAAAACAAGCCCAAAAAGACTTACAGTAAGATTTATTAGCCCCCTTAACATTTTACCCACATAAAAGTAATGAGCCCCGAAAATGCCTAAAACCCCGCTTAAAAGTAATAGTGTTTTTTTACTTAAATCTTTAGGTAGTGTTTTAGTATACATTACTAAATCGCCATCGCCACTACGGAATTTTTCTTTTGCCTTAAAATTTGTTGCTTCTTTTAAATCGTTTAAATTAAATTTACAATTTTTACAAACTTTTGTTAGTTTATCTACTCTCCCATAACATTTAGGACATATCATAATTTCACCCTATCTTCTATTAATTTTATTATTTCGCTTATATTTTCTTTACTATCGCTTGAACAAAAAATTATATCGTTTGTTCCAACATTGCATTCGCTCGCCAGCAATAGTTTTTGATTATTTCGTTGAACTCGTGATAATTTATCACTTTTTGTTGCAATAATTTTAAAAGGTAAATTATAAAAGTTTAAAAATTTTAGCATCTGTTTATCTTGCTCGCTTGGTTTTAAACGAATATCTAATAATAATAGTATTAATTTCTTATCTTCTTTAAATTTAAAATAATCTTCTATTAAACTACTCCACTTTTCTTCGTTACTTTTCCCCGCTTGGTGATATCCATAACCTGGTAAATCGACCAAATAAAAACTATCATCAACTAAAAAATAGTTGATTAATTTTGTATGCCCTGGTTTAGAACTTGTTTTCGCTAAACTTTTATTGTTTGTTATTGCATTAAGCAAACTACTTTTTCCAACATTGCTTCTTCCTACAAAAGCAACTTCAAACAAATTATCATCAATAATATTTTTACTATCGGCTACACTTTTTAAAAATTTACAATTTCGCATAACTGATTATATCAATATTTTATAAAAAAGTAAAGTAACCTATTTAATTACTAAAAAATATAATGAAATATCTCGCTATAACGAGAAAAAGGATAAATATGAACGAACCTTTACTTACTATAAAAGACCTAAGTTTAACATATCACTCTAATAGTGGCGAAACAAAAGCCGTCGAGAACATAAGTTTTAATGTAAATGTTGGCGAATTTGTTGCTATTGTTGGGCCATCAGGGTGCGGAAAAACTACCATTTTAAACATAATTGGTGGATTACTTCCAAAATCTGGTGGCAAAATTTTGTTAAATGGCGAAGAAATTTATACCGAAAACAAAAAATATAATTTTAATAGCAATATTGGTTATATGTTTCAAAAAGACCATTTATTTGAGTGGCGAACAATTTTTGAAAATGTTAAATTGGGTTTAGAATTTGATAAAAAATTAACAAAAAAAGAAAAGAAAGAAAAAGAAAAATATATTTTATTTTTGCTAGAAAAATATGGACTAATAGATTTTAAAAACAAATACCCACGAGAACTTTCGGGCGGGATGCGACAAAGAGTTGCCTTAATTAGAACTTTAGTGCTAAACCCTAAATTATTACTATTAGATGAACCATTCTCTGCCCTAGATTTTCAAACAAGGTTAAAAGTTTGTGATGATATTAGCAATATAATTTCTAAGGAAAACAAAACAGCAATTTTAGTTACGCATGACATAAGTGAAGCAATTAGTTTAGCGGATAAAATTATTGTTTTAACAAAAAGACCCGCAAAAATAAAAAAAATAGTTGAAATCAATTTAAAAGAAAGTGGACTTCCATTAAAAAGACGAGAGAATAAAAATTTTTCAAAATATTTTGAAGAAATTTGGAGAAATATTAAAGATGAAGAACAAGAATAAAAAAATAATAGAATATTCTAACGAGCATAAACTTTATTTAAAAAAACAAAAGCAAAAAAAGGCTATAATTTTAATTAGTCAAATAATGCTTTTAATTGTTTTTATAGCCTTATGGGAATTACTAACAAGCCTTAAAATTTTAGATAGTTTTATTATGAGTAGCCCAAGTAGAATAATTAGTCAAACAATAAGACTATTTAATTCTGGAGAACTATTTTATCATATTTTTATTACCTTAAAAGAAGCAATACTAGGGTTTGTTATTGCCACAGGTTTGGGAACTTTAATTGCGATAATACTATGGTGGAGCGAATATACAAGAAAAATACTAGAACCTTATATTGTAATACTAAATAGTTTACCTAAAATTGCACTGGGGCCTATAATTATTATATGGTTTGGTGCTGGCACAAAAAGTATTGTAGTTATGGCAATATTAATTACAATAATTATAACAACTCTTACCATGTTAAGCGCTTTTATTAGTTGTGATAATGATAAAATTATGCTACTAAAAAGCATGGGGGCAAATAAATTTCAAATATTAATAAAACTTATTATTCCTAATGCTATGCCAGAATTTATAAGCATGCTTAAAATTAATGTTGGAATGACTTGGGTTGGAACAATTATGGGCGAATATCTGGTTAGTAAAGCAGGACTTGGATATTTAATAGTTTATGGTGGTCAAGTATTTCAACTTGATTTAGTAATGACTTCAACTGTAATATTATGTATACTCGCTGGTTTAATGTATTTTGGTGTAGCATTTTTAGAAAAAAAATTAAAAAAATATTAAAATTTTAATTATTTAATGTTAAATGATAAATACATTATAAAAATAAAAGGTGGAATTTTAATGTTCCACCTTTCTATGTGCTGTTGGCACTTTAAATAGTTGAATTTGTGCAATAGCACAAGTTAAATTTTGTGTAGTGAAAATTTAACTCTCATCGCTGTTTTTTTCTTTTTTATTTTATACACTAGTTACACTGCTAACACCACAGTTTGTAAAGGTTGTTGTATCGTGCTTAGATGTATTCCAGCCACTACCAACTTTTATTTTTGTTAAACTTGTGCAGTCTTTAAATAAATTTGCTAAAGTCTTGTTAGCATAATCTCCACTATGTGCATAATAAATCGTTCCCGATAATTTGGTGGTTCCCGTTGGAAGACCAGGCCACTTTAATGCAATTGCATCAGTAACATATATAACATTACTTATGTTCCAGCCACTTAAATCTATTTCAGTTAAACTTTTACAACCTAAAAAAGTATCTTCTAGTCCACGAAGATTTGTTGTATTCCAACCGCTTAAATCTAATTTACCATTTAAACTATAACATCTCGCAAACATACTACCAGCATCATATAAATTTGCAGTGTTCCATTTAGATATATCCCCTACACTCTCTAATGCTTGGCAATCATTAAACATATTGTAGCAAGTTCTTAAACTGCTTACATTCCAGTTTGTCATGTCCATTTTCTTTAGTTTTATGCAATCGGCAAACATATGGTTAAAAGATAGGCAACTAGAAGTGTCCCACTTAGTTAAATCAAGTTGGGTTAAATTTGCTCCTTGTCCATAAAACATACAAGTCATATTAGTTACTTTACTTACATTCCAATTTTCTATACCTTTTAAACTTTCGTTAGTTATTTTTCCAGCAACATCATTTTGGTTACTACCAGCAAACATCGTACTCATATTTATCACATTGCTGGTATCAAAATTTGCAAGTCCTGTAATTTCTATTTTCGTAAAAGAATTATTTAAACCTACATATGTGAACATATATGACATATTCGTAACCTTACTAGTGTTAAAACTAGAGACATCTAGACTCTTTAATTTTTTGCATTCTCTAAACATTATTGACATATCAGTTACATTGCTTGTATTGAAATTTGATATATTAATACTTTCTAATTCCCCACACAATGCAAACATCCAGGACATATTTGTTACTTTAGATGTGTTAAAATTTGACAAATCTAAACTTTTTAACGCACTATTATATACAAACATACAATACATTGTTGTAACATTGCTAGTATCAAAGTTAGATAAATTATAATTTTGCATTTTGATACAAAAATAGAACATAAATGACATATCTGTAACCTTGCTAGTGTTTAAATTAGAAACATCTAAATTAGTCAATGCTTTACAATTGTAAAACATTGATTTCATTGTTCCAACTGAACTTGTGTCAAAATTACTTAAATCTATTGATGCTATTACTGCACAATCTGAAAACATCTTTTCACAACTTTCTGGTGCTTTTATTTTATAATCACTGGCAAGGACTAAGTCGGTGTCTGATTTTTTGTATGCCGAAATTTTATCTTTGCTTCTTTCATCTAATTTCCCGTTTAATGTCGTAGTTAGTGCATCATCTTTTGTATATCCTGCTGGGACATTTCGGGTTTTTACTATTCCAAAATTTGTTAAATTTGCATAATTTGAAATCACTGATTTTAAATCTGCAACACTTGTTGAGTTTACGCCGTTAATTACGTAATCGGCCTTTTTCATTAATTGATGATATGCACTTCTTTCTTGTTTTGTTTCGTTATATTCGTCCATATTTGCTTGTTGTATTGCATATATGTGTAATTCTACTTCAGTTTTTCCACCTTGAATTTCATAGTCGGCACTTACTACGGCATTTAGGGTTAAATTGTGTGTATCGGCTTTTGTTAATGCTCCAACATATTTTAAGTTACTACCAGTTAATGCGGTTTTTGTGCTATCGCTTTGAAGATATGTTTTTGTTCCATCATTTACATATACATTTGTTCCATCACTAAAGTATATTC
>CAKVHZ010000011.1 GCA_934754445.1 uncultured Clostridia bacterium
TAGTAAGTCTATTACCAAAAAAGACATTAAAAAAAATAAAATCGCATTTATGCCAAGTAGCACAATAGGACTACAAGAAATAGTAACAAAAATTTTAGGAGATAAAAGTTTTGATGATTTAAAGATACCATTTTGTGCTGTAAGTGTAGATTTAAAAAGTGGAAAAGAAATAGATATTAAAAAAGGAAATTTGCCTAAAGCAATAGCAGGTAGTTGTGCTGTTCCGGGAGTATTTAACTTTGTGGAATATGGCGATTATCGGCTTGTAGATGGCGGACTTCAAAACACAATTCCTACCGATGTTGTTAAAGAAATGGGGGCTGATTTTGTAGTTAGTGTTGACTGTAATCCTAATAGGGGTTATGGAACAGATAGCACCAAATATTTTGATGTGTTGCTTGCTAGCATGAGAATTTTAATGAAAACTAATGCGCAAAAAGGTAGATTTTTAAGCGATGTTTTAATTGAACCTGATACTAAAAGGTTTAAATCTACTAAACTTGAAGGTGCTGATGAAATGATTGAAGAAGGCTACAAAGCAACAATTAATCAAATGGATAATATTAAAGAATTACTCACAAGAAAAGTAAAAAAGGTTAAATTTACAATAAAAAATAATAAAAGAGTAAAGGTAACCAAAAGAGATTAAAAATAATATATAAACTAAAGAAGAATTTATGGCAAAAAAGAAAACTAAAAAAGTTAAATATCATTTTACTAAAACGAGTGTGATAATATTTTTATTACTCTCGGTTTTATTAACTATTTGTGCTTTTGTTTTTAAAAAGCCAATAGAAAGTTTTGTAAATAAAGAAAATAACAACATAATTGATTATAATGGGTTAGTTATGCATACAATAGATGTAGGTCAGGCAGAAGCCATTATGATAAAACTGCCTGATAATAAAAATATGCTAATTGATAGTGGGAACACTGGCGAAACTAAAAATGAAATACTAAAAAGTTATTTGAATAATAATTATTTTTCTCAAACAACTAATAAAGAAATAGATTATTTTGTTATAACTCATTCTGATTCCGACCACTGTGGTGGAGCGGTTATGATTTTTAACGAATATCAAGTAAATAAAGTTTTCCGTCCAAATATATTTTCTAGTAAAGTTGAAAGCGATGTAAATATAGTAACAGACTATACTAAAAAATATGCAGATACAAACATATGGAAAAATGTTATTACTAGTATGTATAGTGAACCAAATTGCGAAATAGTTTTTTCTAAAAAAGGTATTGAAATATTAGAAGAAAGTTATAGCATAAAATTTTATTCTCCAACAGAGAATAATTATAAAAATGTTAATGGTTACTCTCCATTAATTGCTATTGAATATAAAAGTAAGAAGATTATGCTAACTGGTGATGCTACGATAGAAACCGAACAAAAAGCATTAGAGAATATTCCTAGATGCGATGTTTTAAAGGTTGCTCATCATGGTTCAACAACTTCAACAAGTGTAGAATTTTTAGAAAAGGTAAATCCTAGTTACGCAATTATTTCTTGTAATAAAAATGATGGAAATAATTACGGACACCCACATCAAGAAATATTAAATAGATTAATGGAATTTATGCCAAGTAAAAATATTTATAGAACCGACTTAAATGGGAATATCGTTTTAAATATTGATGAAAAAGCAAATATTAATATACTTTTAGATGTTCAAGGTAACACATATTATATTAAAGTTGAATATCTATTAATAGGCTCTATTATGGTGGTTTTTGTCTTATGTTTTGGTTTTAGCAAAAATAAAAAAACTATAAAAAAATAAAATTTTTAAAATAGATTAAAATTTTATTTACTATTTAACCTAAAATTTGTTAATATAAAAATAGATAATTATAAAAAGGATTAGGTTAACTTGAAAAAAAATATAACAATTTTAGCATTAAATAAACAGTTTAAGAAAAAAATAGCAAAAAATTTATCTAAAAAACTGGATATGTTTTATGTAGATACAAACGAACTTTTAAAATACGATTTAATGAATATAGATAAGGTAATTAAACTCGCTGGTCTAGATTACTATAATAAAGTAGAAGAAAAAACTATAAAGAGTTTATCTAGTTATGAAAATGTTATAATTACTATGGATAATGATAGTTTTTTTAATAAAAATAATTATAAATACTTAAAAGAAAGTTCGCTTTTTATTTATATTAAATTAAGTTATAAACTATTTGTTCAAATTTTAACAAAAGAAAAGCCAAAAACTAGCAAATACGAATTAATGTTAGATAAAAAAGTTTATAACGAAAGAGATAAAATTTTAACTGAAGTTTGTGACATAAAAGTTAATATTACTGAAAGCACTAAAAATATTGAAGATAAAATAATAGAAGAAATAAAAAAGTATTATAAGGATATTTTATGAAAAGTAGTGATATAGTTAATAATTTAAGAATAGTTAGTTGTGAAACAATTTCTAATGCGGGCAGTGGACACCCAGGGGTAGCATTAAGTGGAGCGCCAATTTTTTATGCAATATTTAAAAACTTAAAAATTGATAGAAATAATTTAAAATATTTTAATCGAGATTATTTTGTAAATTCCGCTGGGCATTCAAGCAGTTTGCATTATTCTATTTTAAATTTGTTTGATATAAATATAACTAAAAATGATTTAATGCATTTTAGAAAATTAAATTCAAAAACTCCGGGACATCCAGAAATAGAAACAAGTGGTATAGATTGTTCTACTGGCCCACTAGGAGAAGGTGTTGCATGTAGTGTTGGCTTAGCAATTAGTCAAAAACACTTTGCAAAAATGTTTAATAAACTATCTTTTGAAATTTTTTCTTCTAGTGTTTTTTGTTTTGTTGGCGATGGCTGTTTAATGGAAGGCGTAAGTGCTGAAGCATTAAGTTTAGCAGGAAAGTTAAAACTTAACAATTTAATTGTTCTTTACGATAGAAATAGAAAAACTATTGAAGGTAGTTTAGATATTACTCAAGATGAAAATACCGAGTTAAAGTTTAAAGCATTAAATTTTAATGTTATTAATGTGAAGGAAGGGAACAATGCAGATTTAATTGAAAAGACAATATTTAAAGCAAAAAGAAGTAAAGATAAACCAAGTATTATAATTGTAGATACGAAAATTGGCTTTGGCTCGCATTTAGAAGACAATGAATTAAGTCATGGAAAACCTTTTAAAGAAGATGAAATTTTATATTTAAAAAACAAATTTAATATTAATAATCTTCCTTTTGAGTTCTTGCCAGAAATTAAAGAATATATTAAAGGTTTAAATTATCAAAAAGATAGTGTAATTAAAGAAGAATATCAAAAACTAAATGAATATAAACTAAAATATCCACAAGAATTTGAAAATTTAGAAAAATATTTTAATTTTGATTTTAATAAATTAGCGATTAAAAAATTAAAAAGTTTAGATGTAAAAAATATTAAAAGCACAAGAGAAAATAATCATTATGCATTAAACGAAATAGCAAAATTAGTTCCAAATTTAATAGGCGGAAGTGCCGATGTATGTTCTTCAACTATGGTGTTTTTAGATAACGAAAAATTTATAAATGAAGACTACACAGCAAGAAATATACATTTTGGGATAAGAGAACACGCTATGGCGGGAATTTGTAATGGTATGGCACTATTTGGCGGTCTACTTCCATTTTGCTCGTGCTATTTAAGTTTTTCTGACTTTTTAAAGCCAGCATTAAGAATGAGTTGTTTAATGGATTTACCTATAATTTATGAGTTCTCTCACGACAATGTTTTTGTTGGCGAAGATGGGCCAACTCATCAACCAATAGAACAATTAGTTTCTCTTCGGGCAACACCAAATTTACATGTATTTAGACCTTATAATCTAACCGAAATTCTTGCTTGCTATAAATATTATTTAGAAAATAAAAAGCCAACAGCATTAATACTTTCTAAAGAAAAAGTTACAAATAATAAAACAAATCTTGATGATGCTATGCTTGGTGGCTACGTTATTTATAAAGAAAAAGGCAAGTTAAAAGGTGTTATACTTTCTAGCGGTATGGAAGTTGAAACTGCTATAAAAGTTGCTGAAAGTCTAGATGGCATAAGAGTAGTTAGTATTCCTTGTTTTGAACTTTTTGACGAACAACCAAAAGCATATAGAAATAAAATTTTAACCGACAAACCAAAAATTGTTATGGAACTATCTAGTAGTTATAGTTATTATAAATATGCTCCTAACGGACTTTATTTTACTACTGACAAATTCGGTAAAAGTGGAAGTTCTACCGAGCTTAGAGAATTTTATGGGTTTACTCCAGAAAAAATCATTAAAAAAGTAAAAAAGTTTTTAAAAATTGAATAATATTAAATTTTTTACTTAAACTATAATAGTAAATAAAATTCATGTATCAATGAGAAGAAAATATTTTAAATATTTTTGTTGTTTTATTTACCAGAGAAAGAACTTAGCATTAGGCTAGGTTTTTTTCTTTTAAATAAATTCACTTTGTTATTGTTATTGTTATTGTTATTGTTATTGTTATTGTTATTGTTATTGTTATGATTTTTTGTTTTTCTTTTTAAAAATTATTTATATTTTAGAATAAAATATGAAAAATAGCACATATTAAAATTGTAGCAATAATGCTACTAAAGAAAAATGACAATTATAGGTTGTCATTTTTTCTTGGTTTTGTTATAATTTTATATATTAATTGTATAAAGGGATATATGAAAAACATTAAAATAGAATTTAGTTATGATGGTAGAGAGTTTTATGGCTTGCAAAAACAAAATGATAAAATAACAATTCAAGGGGAAATTGAAAGAGCATTAAAAGAACTTTTTAATCAAAATATCAATTTAATTATTGCAGGTAGAACAGATAGGGGAGTAAGTGCTTACAAAATGGTTGCAAATTTTTTTGTTGACACTAATATAGAAAGCGAAAAAATATGTTACTCTTTAAATGTTCGACTAAATAGTTCAATTAGAATATTAAAAAGCACAGAAGTAGAAAATGATTTTCATGCTCGCCATAGTGCAAAATTAAAGACATATAAATATAGTTTATATGTAAATAATTTTTCTCTTCCTTTGTTTCCGTTTGAAACACATTTTAAAACACCATTAAATTATTTTAAAATGAAAAGAGCGATTAATTATTTAAAAGGAACTCATGATTTTTCTTCGTTTGTAACTAAAAGTAATGAAATAGAAAATAAAGTTAGAACGATTAAAAAAGTTAAACTTAAAAGAAAAAAATATCAAGGAATTTATCACTATTATTTTTACTTTACAGGTAATGGATTTTTGTATAATCAAGTTAGAACTATGGTGGGAACATTAATGTTAGTTGGATTAAACAAAATTAAACCTTTTGAAATAAAAAAGATAATTAGAGAAAAAAACCGAAGCAAAGCAGGTAGCGTTATGCCAGCAGTAGGACTGTGTTTAGAGAATATAGAATACAGATAAAAAATAAGAAATAAAACGAAAAATAAAAATTACTGGATAAACAAAACGAGAAAAAGAAAGAAAAAAGAAAAAACAGTAGTTAAAAATTAAAAAAATAAACTATCAACAATTAAAATATCAAAATAATATTGTAAATCGCAAATTAAAAAAATGAGAGTATTAACTCTCATTTTTATTATTCAAATAAGTTTTTTAAGCCATCTAAAATTGTTTTATAAGTTGTTGAAGTTATTGTAGTGTTGTCTAAATTAGTCTTATTATATTCACAATAATTAGCAATTTCTTGTTTTTTGTCGTCTGGAAGTAGGGTGTTAGCCTGTGCATCAGTATTTGCTTTTGTTAATAAATTTTTCATAACATTATTTGTAAAATTATCATCAAAAGTTTCTGTATTTCTAATTGTTTCTAAGGCATTAGAAACTTCTGTAGTATCCATAGTTGTTATATCAACATTAGTTAAATTGCTTACTTTATCTTGAATTGTTTTTAAATCATTTAACATTGTAGAAATTCCAATATTAGGTAAGTTATTTTTTAAATCTTCAAGTAAGCCTTTAATGTTTAAATCATCATTTGTAATACTATTTATTGCTGTATCTATTATAGCATTTGTAATGTGAGTTTTTACACCATTAAATATTTTACTTTCACTTAAAGAATCTAAAACATTAGAGATGTTTGTTATTTGTTCATCGGTTAAACTATCAAAATTTTGTAAATCTTCAATAATCTCACTAAAAGTTATCATATAATCAATTTCATTTCTTAAATTGGTTGTAATTTCATTGTTGTTAATTTTGCTTAAATTTGTTTTAATTTCGGTTATCATTGCTTTAATGTTGTCGTCAGTAAAAGTATCTAAACTAGGAATTAAGGTTTCACTATAACTAAATATTCCTTTAATAACGCAAGTTTCTAAAGTTTCAGTTGTTCTATTGTTTAATTTGTTAGAAACTTGGTCGCAAACTTCGGTTATAACCCCACTACTTGCAAGATTTTTAGTTGTAACAATAATTTCTTTTAATAAACTTTCCATTTTAGTTGAATAAACTGTAGATTTTGTATTTTGTTCAACTTCGTCAAATTTACCACAGAAATCAATTAGTTTTAAAGAACTCTTTATGTCTGTAAACGACATATCTTTAAATTCAACAATAGAATTTAATAAAGGTTTTATGCTTACTAATTCATTTTCCCAATTAACATTAATAGTTTCATCTATTTTTAAAATATCTAATACACTAGCATAATCGTTTAACCCTGAATTTTTAGTTAAATTTAAAACATCATTATAAATAGGAGTTATTGCATTATTAAATATAGTTGTTGTTTCTAGCTTATTAAAAAGTATTCCTATTTTTGCCAAATCTAAAGTTGTTATATCAATATTTTTCGTATCAATAGTATTGTAAATTTCATTAAAGTCATCAAAAGCATTACTAATTTTTGTCATTTCTACTTGCCAATTTTCAACATTACTTAAATTATTAATTGCTTTAGTTATATCAACAGGTAAGTCTATTTCTTTTGCTTTTGTTTGAACATAATTTATAACCTCGTTATATTGAGTAGTAGTTAAAACTTTATCATCTTTTAAGATGTTAATTAAATTACCAATATAGCCAAAAGTATTTTTAGAAACATAAAGTTTACTATCTAAATCTAGTGTTTTAGCACCATCTATAAAGTTTTTTATTAAAGTTTTAATAACATTGCTTGCATCATCTTTAGAGATATTGTTTGTAGTATATGTTAAATTCATCATATCAAATAATGCATCTAAACTGCTATCAACTGCTTGTGGAGCAATATCTTTTAAAAGGTTAATGCTAGTTATAAAATTTGATAAATTTTCACTAAAATCATCTTTAGAATTTTTTAATAAACTCAATAATTCTTTTTGAGAAATTTCTTCATTTTTTCTTAATTTGTTATAAAGTGGAGTTAAAATGTTGTTATCGTTAGTAACTTTTAAAATATTAATAATTTGATTAATGTTTTCGTTTACAATTGGCATATCATAATTTTTAATAGTTTCTAAAATTGCTCTAGTTAAAGCATACTTAAACTCATCTTTTTTAATTTCTTCAGGTATTTGAATTATAAAATTTGGGTCGTTTAAAACCTTGTCTAAAATTGTTGGAACTAAAGTATTGCCAACCGCTTTAACAATGTTTGAGTTAAATGTTCCATTAACAAAGTTATCCAAATAGTTTATTAATGTTGACATTTCTTCTTGAGTTAAAGTATCTTTTGTGTAAAGTTCCATTGCATTAGAGTAGTCTACATAAACCACTAGTGCATTATCAACTTCATCTACAAGTTTTATTTTTACATTGTTTACTTTTGTTGTAGATAAATTATTAAATGTGACAGTTCCAAGGGCTTTTATACCTAGATATTTTGTTATATTAACTCCGACACAACTGTTATAAGCATCAATATATTTTGAAACATTACCATTAGAATCTTTAAATAAGTATTCTAGTAAAGAGGTAGTAGTTTGAGTTGTTTCACCTTCAGCACTTACAGATTTTTCTGCTACAATTGTGCCATTGCTATCTACTTTATAACTATTTAAACTAGTCGCTATATTACCTATTCCAAAAATAGGAACAAAGGTTGCAAAAATAGCAATAACACCAGTTGCTAGCCCCATTAGGGCGCCATAACCGTGTCGTTTTTTCTTTTTAATTATTTTCCCATTCGCATCTTTCTTTTTTGGAGAAAATATTTTTACAAATATTTTTACAATAAGTGTTGGAATAAAAACAACAATTTTGACTAGCCAGTAAAGAATGGTAAACAAAACTGGTGTAACAATCATAGTTGGCAACTTTATTATTAAGTCTATTGCATCTGGGTTAGATGCTAAAATACTATTTACATCTGGTTGTTCACAAATTTTATCTATTAAAATTTGATTAATAGATGAAGCCCCATTAACATTTATGCCAAGCCAAGACAAGTCGGCATTAATAACTTGATTTGTTATTAAATTTATAAAAATAAGTAGAATAACAACCAAAACAAGGTTATATATTCCAGTTGCTAAACTTTCTTTAAAACCAACTATTAAACCATATAAAACGCTAGTTATTAAAAACAAAAGCATCAATCCCGAAATGGCAAGTTTTATAATTAATGTAGTATCCATAATAATCTCCTATATTATTTTTAACTAATAATAATTATATTATAACAAAAATATTTAATATTGAAAACAAAATAACTTATAATCGTGAAAATAAAATTTCACAATTAATTATTTTTTGTAAAATGTTAAAGTTTTACTTGACAAAACAAATAAAATAGAGTAAACTAACTAAGTTTAATAACTTGTTTTGAATTAGCCCTTAAAATAAGTTAATACAAAATCAAAACAAATTGTTCGGAGGAATTATGAAATCTTATATGGCAAATCCTTCAACAGTGGAAAGAAAATGGTATGTTATTGATGCAACAGGCATTCCTATGGGAAGATTAGCTAGTCAAGTAGCAGCAATTTTGAGAGGTAAAAATAAACCTACATTCACTCCACATGTTGACACAGGGGATTATGTTATTGTTATTAATAGCGATAAAGTTAAATTAACTGGTAAAAAGTTAGAGCAAAAAATGTATCGTCATCACACAGGATACATTGGTAATATGAAAGAAGAGAGTTATGCAAAATTAATGAGCGAAAGAAGTGATTTTGCTATTGAACTTGCAGTAAAAGGTATGCTACCAAAATCAAATTTAGGTAGAGTAATGCTAAAAAGACTAAAAGTTTATAAAGATGCAAATCATGGTCATGAAGCACAAAAACCTGAAATTCTAGTTTTGAAGGAGGCTAAATAATTATGGCAGTTACTAAAAAAGTAAAAAAAGATAAAAACCTTTCTCCTTTAATTCCAGGAAGAAGAAAAAGTTCTATTGCTCGTGTTAGAGTAACAACAGGAACAGGTAAAATTATTATCAATAAACAAGAATTAGATGATTATTTTAAATTAGAAACTTATAAACAAATTGTAAAACAACCTTTAGTTTTAACAAACACTTTAGATAAAGTTGATGTTTTAGTTAATGTTTATGGTGGTGGTTTATCAGGTCAAGCGGGTGCTATTCGTCATGGTATTAGTCGTGGTTTAGTTAAATTAGACGAAACTTATAAAGCAGAACTTAAAAAAGCAGGCTTCTTAACAAGAGATGCTCGTGTTAAAGAAAGAAAGAAATACGGCTTGAAAAAAGCAAGAAAAGCACCTCAATTTACAAAGAGATAATATTTTGGCAACAGTTATTGGCTGTTGCTTTTTTTATCAATCTTTTTAAATAAAATGGTTAAAATGTTTGAATAAAAAGGGAAAAATAAACTATAATTAATATATGAAAAATATTTATGATGTTATAATAATTGGCGGTGGACCTTGCGGAATAACAAGCGGAATTTATGCAATTAGAAGCGGTTTAAAAACTTTAATATTAGAAAAACAAAATGTTGGTGGACAAGTTATCAATACATACGAAATAAAAAACTTTCCAACATATACAAATATTAATGGGGCGGATTTTTGCACAAAACTATACCAGCAAGCAAAGTATAATGGTTTAGAAATTAAATACGAAGAAGTTATATCTGTTAATTTAAAAGAAAAAATTAAAACTATAAAAACCACTAAACAAGAGTATAAAACAAAAACTGTTGTAATATCTAGTGGAACAACTCCTAAAAAATTAGGGCTTGATAGAGAAGATGAATTTATAGGCCGTGGAATTAGTTTTTGTGCACTATGTGACGGAAATTTTTATAAAGATAAAATAGTAGCGGTTGTTGGTGGCGGAGATAGTAGTATGGAAGATGCCATATATTTATCATCTATTTGTAAAAAAGTTTATGTGTTAAACCGAAGTGAAAAATTAAAAGCACAAGTTATTTTGCAAAATACTTTAAAAGAAACTAATAATAAAAACAAAAATGTTGAAGTAATATATAATGCTAAAATAAATAAAATAATAGGCGAAAATTCTATAAACTCTATAGAAATAATTGTAAAAGATGAAACAAAAAAAATAGATGTTGACGGCATATTTTTAGCTATTGGTAGTAATCCTGATACTCAAATTTTTAAAGATGAAATTGAATTAAATAAAAATGGTTATATTGTGGTAGATAAAAATAATCAAACAAATATTAAAGGTGTTTTTGCTGGGGGAGACTGCACTCAAAAATTAATAAGACAAATTATTACGGCTTGTAGTGATGGTGCAATATGTGGAGTTAATGCTAATAATTATATTAAAGAAAATTTTTAAAATTAATAAAAATTTTATCAATAATAATATTAGAAAAATATAATAAACATTATATAAAAATATCATTAAAAATAACATTTTTTCATATTATTTATTATGAAAAAAAACAATAAGAAATTTATAAGAAATCCTAATAAAAATAACACTGAAATAGATTCATTTTTTAATAATGGGCAAGTTGATTTATCAAATATAAATGATAAAAAGAATTTTTTAAATTTACTCGCGAGAGGACTTTATTCACTTTCTCATTCTAAGGTTTATAATGGTAAACTGGGCTTAGGTGGCGAATACCATAAAAACTACTATTTATGTTTAGAAAAAGGTTTTAATTTAACTAAAAACGAGTTTTTTTATTTAAAAAACTGTGATTTTAATGAGTTTTCATTAAAAATAAAGTTAAATTTATGCAATTATGGTGTTTATTTTTATAAAGAAAAGAGTAGAGAATATCTGGCAGTTTTAAGTGGCAATGGTTTTATTATTGCAAAAACACAGCAAAATTATTTAGACAAAATTATAAAAAAAGGAATGTATACAAATGATAAAAATAACAGAAAATTGGTTCAATATGTTAAAAGATGAATTTAATAAACCTTACTTTATTTCACTTCAAAAATTTCTTGATAATGAATATAAAAATTATGAAATTTATCCTAAAATTGAAAACATTTTTAATAGTTTAAATTTAGTAAAGTATGAAAATGTAAAAGTTGTTATTTTGGGGCAAGACCCTTACCATGAACCTGGTCAAGCACATGGACTTGCGTTTTCAGTAGAAAGCGGATTACTTCCACCATCACTACAAAATATTTATAAAGAATTAAATAGTGATTTAAGCATTCCAATTTCTAAAAGTGGGAATTTAACTCCTTGGGCAAAACAGGGAGTGCTACTATTAAACACAGTTTTAACGGTAAGAAGGGGACAGGCGAATTCTCATAAAGATAAAGGCTGGGAAAATTTAACCACCAAAATTATTGAACTTTTAAATAAAAGAGGAAAACCTATAGTTTTTATTTTGTGGGGCGGACAAGCAAAAAAAATGGCTGAAAAAATTACAAATAAAAATCACTTGGTTTTAACTTCTGCTCATCCAAGTCCGCTTAGTGCTTATAATGGATTTTTTGGCTGTAAACATTTTTCTAAAACAAATGAGTTCTTAATTAAAAATAATCAAACTCCTATTAATTGGAATTTAGAATCAAATAGTTAATTATTTTATTTGTAAATTTATTTTATAAATAAGTAAATAAATAAAATTTTTGAAAAGTTTTATTTTTAATCATTTATGTATAAAGTTGTAATTTGGATTGGTTGATTTGATTTTGTGATGATAATAAAAAAAATTATATACAAATAAAGATAAAAAAGTGCTATTTAGCACTTTTTTTATCTTATGTTTTTATTATTTTTTAAACCATTTCGTTAGTTGTTTCATTTTCTGTTTTAAAATAATTTTTAGTTGTTTTATAAACATCTTTAAATTTATAATGGCTTTCAGAAAAGATAATAGGTAGGTTATATTGTTTTGCAATTTCTAAGTCTGTAGTTGAAATGTTATTTACGCAAAATATTGCTTGTGGTTTAAGGGCTGACTTTTCACTATCTTCAGCATATTGGTTACTTCTTAAAACTGCGATTTCATTAAAATATCTTGTTTTTTCTAGTAAGTCTTTGCTTGTTGTGTAAGTCGGTTTTTTATTTGAATAAATTGCATCTTTGCCTGAAAATTCAACAAATGCATCATCTGAAGAAATTGTTATTAAATGTTCGTTAGGGATGTTTGGGAAATAAACTAAAGTTACATATTTGTTTAAATCTCGGTAAGTTTTTAAATTTGTGTTATCTACAAAACTTAAAGATTTGTAATCTTGATAATTTTTCCTGTCTCTTTTAGGTGTTAGATGATGAGAAAAGTCGGGCTTATGTGAAATAGTGGCATGAAAATCATCGTAATCATTATTATATTTTTTACTCCAACTAGTTGTTGAAATTAATAAATTGGTATTAGATTTTTTTATATTGTAAATTTTAACACCATAATTATTTGACAAATTTTCATCAAAATCTTTTTCGTTTAAGTTATATGAATGCTTTTTAATATCTTCGAAAGAGGCATATTGACAATCTTTAATTGCATCATAAAGCGTATTTTGAATTTTTATAGAATCATAGTCCTTTAATGTGTCTGTCATTTCTGGAATATTAGAATTTAAAACATTATAAAAGTTAATTAAAATTTTAAATTCATCTTTTCGTTCAATTAAGTTTTCAGTATAGGCATCGTAAACAATTTTTAAGTTGTTTACAACATTTTCGTAGTCGCTTCCAAAAACTTGCTTGCAGTAATTTAATTTATTTAAAAATAATTCTTTATCCATATTTATATGATACTACAAAATTTTTAATTTGTCAATTTATTTAAATTTTAAATTGAGTATTGATTTTTTCGTTTTAGTGTGATAAAATGATAAAAATTTTTAGGAGATATGTTATGAGTGAAGGAATTGTGGCATTAATTATATTTTTACTTTTTGTAGTAGTTGCAGTTGTTTGCTATTTTGTAGTAAAAAAAATGGAACAAAATAGAATTAATAGAAATAAAAAAGCAAAATTTGATGATAAACCAAGATTAAAATTAAATTTGCCTTATTTGACCGAAAAAGAAAAAAACTTTTTAGCGGTTTTTCAAAATTCAATTCCAAGTGAATATGTTGCTTTCCCTAAAGTTTGCATGAAACATATAGTAAAACCAAATGGGGGATTAGTAGTTTTTCATGAAGTTGAAAATGAAACACTTGATGTTGTAGTATTTTTAAAAAAAGTTATGCAACCGGTTTTAGTTGTAGACATTTTAGACCCATCTCGTGGAGAAAAAATAGCAACTAAATTTAGCGATTATGTGATAAAAAGTTTAAAAAGTGTAAATTTGCCTGTTTTAACAATTAATCTAGACCATGAATTTGATAAATTAGAATTATTAAATGCATTCTTAGAAAAAATGGATCCAGTAGCACTTGCACAACTTAAGAAAAATTAATCTACTAAGACAAATTTAACTAAAAAAGTGGCATTGCCACTTTTTTTATTTCGGTTATTCGCAGACTCACGAATTATAAAATTACAACCAAAGTCTGCGAGCAAAAATTGGGTGTTAGATTATTTTTTTGATAGGTTTATAGAAATCAATTTTAAATATGTAAGTGGCACTGCCACAAGAAAAAGGTGTAATTATATTACACCTTTTCTCTACATAAATAAAAAAATAAAATTTGGAATTTGAAATGGTAAATTTCAAATGTAGGGGTATTTTAACACATTAAAAAAATTTGTCAATACCTTTTTTAAAAAAAGTTTAAAAAATTTTTAAAATATTTGTCAAAAAATAAAAAATACCTTTTTTACATAAAAATGCTTGATTTTTTGTGTTGATTTTGTTCTTTATTTTGTGTGGTTTTTCTCTGTAATTAATTTATCAAAAGTAGATATAAAAAATAGAAAAAAATAATTCAATATTTATTTGATTTTTTTATTATTTTTATTTATAATAAATAAAGATACGAAATACTGTCGATTTTTGCATTTATATTATATTGCTCAAAAGGTTTACGATTTCATTAAAATATAAATAAATAAACATTAATTTGTTAAAATAAAAATAAAGAGGTTTGCAAATGAATAAGAATAAAACTAAAATATCGGTTATAATTTCTTCAATAATTTTAATGCTAGTTCTTGTTATTAACATAGGCTTAACTTTTGCATGGTATACAGACCATAAAGACTATTCTAACAACATAGATTTTGGCTACATAAAAATTGATGTTAATAATTCGGAAACCGATGGATATTTCAGTAATACGGATAATTACTATAACTCTATTAAACCGGGAGATTACTTACTTAGAAAAGATGTTAAGTTCAACTTAAAAAGTGGTAGCGACCCCGCATATATTCGTGCGAAATATGAAGTCGATATTGTTAAAACTAAAAATTTATGGAACACTAATGGAGATTTTTCAGATTTAACTCTTTATTCAAGTGGTGGTGGTTATTATGGTCATAAATATCAATTAAAACCTAATACAACATATACATTTTCATGTTCTAATTCATCTTTTAATAGTAGATATATTGTTGCAACAGTTGGTTCATATTACAATAACAAAGTTAATGGTTATAAAGAAACTTGGTTAATGCACACTAATGATAGTTTAAAATTAACTTCAACATCAACAAAGTCTGTTACAACAGATTCAACAGGAGTTTTGTATTTAAACACAACATTGGCTGGAACTGCAGTGAACTCTGCAAATTTTAAAAATTCTATAGAATTGAGTTTTACTGATTTTCAATTAGAAGAAGGAACAAAGGCTACTAGTTATGAACCTTATATTGATACAACATTTACTCAAGATGAAATAAATGTTTATAATTATTTAAAATATAAAAACTTAGAACTTGGCGAAAATTTATTTGATGCACAAAAATTTGTCGATAATGCAATTAGTCTAGGTTATAATTCTTCTCAAATAAGTGTAAATAAAAATTATAAAAATGCGATAAATTTTGGTCAAATTGCTTATTCTCAAAATTATACTAAGTTAGATATAAATTGTGCTGAAAATGTAACATATCAATTTAGTTGTGATATAGATACAACTAATTTACAAAGTAATGCAACTTCAGGGTTTAGACTATACTATACAGACGGAACATATGACACAATTGGATTAAACAAATCTACAACTAGTTTAAATTTTACTTCTAAAAGTGGAAAAACAGTAAGTGGAATTGGCTCAAGTGGTTGGTCTTATTCTGGTTCATTTGTAGCATATAACATTAAATTACAACAAACAACTTATCATTGGAGTGAAAAACTTGGCGATTATTATTACTTGCTTGGTAGTGATAACTTACCACTTGCTATAGACCAAACAACTGACGGATATTATACTTTTTTAACTAAAGAAAATAGTCAAATAGATTATGATTTAGAGTATGATGCAACAAATGTTAATAAAAGTGACATTAATGTAAATATAACAATCGAAGCAATTCAAGTGCCTAGTGTTACAAAATCAATTACAGGCGATAAAGGTGTAGAAGCCGTTTTAAATGAATTAAATGGTATTACAAAACCAACCGATAATTATAAAGTAACTTTTGTATATGGTGACAACCAAACCGCAGTTACAAGTAGTGTTGCTTATAGTAAAGATGCAAGTTTACCAAGTGCGGTAACAGGTTTAGTAAGTAAAGGTTTTAGTTTATGGAATGGCGGACTAAAAATAATAGGTGAAAATGGTTATAACCATAGTTATATTAAAGATAATAAAATTTGCAATGTTACAGAAAATTTAACTTTATATGAAGCAAGCGAAATTACTTTATATAATGTAACATTTAAAAATGGAACAGATACAATTCAAACTAGTAAAGTTATTAGCGGAAAGAATGCTGAATATTTAGGCAATAAACCAATTAAAAAAGCAACCGATAAAACTTATACATTTATAGGTTGGAGCAAAACTGAAAATGGCGAAGTAATAGATTTAACAACAGAAAAAATAACTCAAGATACAACATTCTATGCAATATTCACTGATAAACCAAGAACTTATAAAATCAACTATAATTTAGACGGCGGTGTATTTACAAACACTCCTACAACAACAATTAGCACAAGAGAAAACTTATTAAGTTTTGAAGATTTACCTATAACTGTTAGTGGTTATTACTCACAACATTCTACAAATTATCAATTAGAAGTAGGTAAAACATATACTTTAAGTTTTGACTATAATTTTAGTAGTTATAGTTCTGAAAGTTTTGGTATAGGCATAGGTGCAGGAAATGGAACAAATGGTTCGTATGCTATAGATATAATATATCAAAACAATTATACCACATTCCCACAAGGTAGAAAAGTGGTAACATTTACTCCTACTTCAACACAATTAGCAAATTATAAATATTTAGCATTTAGATTAGTTCGTGCTGGTTCATCAGTTCAAGTAACTGCTAATTTCTCTAATTTCAAACTAGAAGAAGGTGCTTATGCAACGGAATATGAACCTTATGGCGCAAGAAATTTACCAACAAATGAAGATGTTTATAAAGAAGGTTATACTTTAGAAGGCTGGTATTTAGACGGAGCATTTACAAATAAAGTTACTTCGCTAAATGGCTTAACTCAAGATACAACTTTATATGCTAAATGGGTTATGGCAACTTGTGGTGTTGAAACAACAAGTGGTAAATTATATTTTGATAATTTAGATGATGCATTTACTTATGCTTTAACTAATAATGATAGTAAAGTTATAATTTATAAAACAAATGAAGAAGATTGTAAAATTGGACTCCCAATAACAATACCTAGTGGTAAAACATTAACAATTGTTAGTAGTGGAGTTATGAGTAATATTGGTGTTTATGCAAATATTATAAATAATGGAACACTAATTATTGGTGGAAAAACAAAGTCTTTAAATAACTTAACTTTTGTAGTTTATGATGGATGCGGAATTGAAAATAGTAGTAATTTATCTATTTATGGTGGAAACTTTAATCGTAAAGGAGCAGGCAAGAGTTTAATTGCAACAACAAGTGGTAAGCTAAATATATTAGGTGGAACATTTGAAGATTTAGTAGTAGATAGCACAAATTCATTTATAAAACTAGCAAATACTGTTGCAAACATAAATGATGTAACAATGAAAAACGAAAATACTTCATCACAAAAAATGTTTGAAGTAACCGAAAATAGCATTGTAACATTTGACGGCGAAACAAACATATTAAACCCTTATGGACTAATTGTTGATACGTCAACTGAAGAGGCAAAAAGCAATGTAACTATTAATATCAATAATGGTGAATATAATGGTGCAATGTTTATAAGAGTAAATAATATATTAAACTTTAATAATGGTTTAATTAAACAAACTGATTATAATAGGGTTATTCATGTAGCAGGTCAATTTAATATGTTTGGTGGGACTATTGAAACCGAACTTTCAACAAGTTTTGCTGGAACTGCCGCTTATACAATTAATGGTAATGGCGGTGTTGTAAACATTAAAGGTGGAAATTTAAAGGTTACTGCAAACAAGAGTAATGTTACTTATGTAAATATAAATGCAACTAATGGTATAGTTGTAGTTGAAAATTTAACTATTCAAAATACCAACACTTCATCAAAAGGAGTCTATGGCTTTTATTTGTCAAATTCAACATTAACATTTAATAATGGTAGTGTTATTACAAGCGGAGCATCAACAGGTGTTTATGGTATTGTAAGTGGTAACTCTTCAAAAGTAACTATTAATAATGGTGAATTTGCTGGTGATTATACAAGTGTAATCTTTAATTCAAGCGCTGAAAGTATTAACATTTCAAATGGAACATTTAGTTCTAATAGTGGTAATGTAATTAGAATGAATGCAGGAAGTTTAAATATTTCTGGTGGTGTATTTTCTTCAATTAGTAATAATACAATTTTATATAAAAGTAACACAAATATAACAATTAGTGGTGGAACATTTAATTGTAAAAATAGTTTAAGTGGCGATAATAATAGAATAAGTGTATTAACTTCTTCAGATGATGCGGCAAATTATAATGTAACCATTAATGGTGGTAATTTTAGTGGTGGTTACGTAATGTTAATATGTAGTGCAGGTGCTGGCACAGTAACAATTAATAATGGTGTGTTTATTGTTAGTGAAAATGCATTATGGATTTATAGTTCTGGTGCTACAACTACTTTAAATGGCGGAATAATAAAAACAACCAATACTGAAAATGCAAATGCAATTTACATTGAAGGTGGTAACTTAGTTTTAAATAATGCTTCAATTACTGGAAATATTTATTACGAAACTAAAGATAATTTAATCACTGTAAATGGTAAATTAAATGGCAGTTATGTAATTAATTTTAAAGAAGGCTTGTTTGATTTAGGTTATGAAGTAATTAAATTTAGTAATGGTATATCTGCTACAACTTATAAAAATAACTTTAGTTTAGTAGAAAGCATGGGAGATTATATTTTATATCCTAATACTGCCGATGATAGTTTATGTTTAAGTAAATATTTCACAGTAACATTTGCTAACGATGATGGCACAGTGTTAAAAACCGAAAAAGTTGCTTATGGCGATGTTCCTACTTATAATGGAGCAACTCCAACAAAAGAAAGTGATGAAAGTTATGTTTATACATTTAGTGGTTGGAACCAAGAATTTAGTAAAGTTACTGGCGATATTACATACTATGCTCAATATTCAGTTGAACCTTATTATGTAACATTACCTGAGGCCACGGCATTTAAAAATGCATTAACTTCTAGTTGTGGTTTTAACTATGATACTATCACATCATTAACCTTTAGTAATTCAGCTCCTGCTGGTTATACAAAAGGTTCAAAAACAATCACAAGCGGTATTGATGTTTATTATAACACCGATAAAGCCGTAGTATTAGTAACAAAAGGTGGCATTTTAGCACCATCAGATAGTAGTAGTTTATTTGGTAGTTTTTATGCTTTAAAAGATATTAAGTTTAATGGAATTTTATCAACTAAAAATGTAATTAGGATGGCGGGTATGTTTTCTGGTTGTTACACGTTAGAACAACTTGACTTATCAAGTTTTGAAACAAACAATTTAAAAAGCATTAGTGGTATATTTAATCTATGTTCAGGCCTAAAAACAATTAATATGTCTAACTTTATTATTTCTGCGGATATTTATGAAGATTATGCATTAGTTGATTGTTTAAAGTTAGAAACACTTTATGCACCAAAAGTTATAGGTGATAATACTATAATTTTGTTACCAAGTAATATTGTTTTTGGTGTTGAAGGCACAAATACAACAATTACTAGCATAACTAAAGAAGTTGCTGGTAAAAAAATAGTCGTATCAGGTTATGAGTTAACCAAAGGTTGGCAATCACAAATTACTTGGACAGAAGTTGGAGAACTTACAAATGGTGTTCAAAGTATAACTGAAATTAGTTTTGAAAGAACAGCACCAACTGGATATAGTAATAGTGGTAAAAAGATAAATAATATTGAGATTTGGGCAAACGGCACAAAAGTTGCCTTTGTAAGTGCTAAAAACATTGTTGCACCTACTAATTCTTCATACTTATTTAGTAATACAAATTCATCTTATTATTTAACAAATTTATTAAGCATTTCATTTAACAATTTTGATACTAAAATGGCGACTGACATGAGTCATATGTTTAGTAATTGTAGCAGTTTAAAATCTTTAGATTTAACTACTTTTGATACAAGCAATGTTAAAATAATGAATGATATGTTTACTTATTGTTCATCATTAACAAGTATTAATTTGACAGGAAAGTTTACTACAGATAATGTAACTGCACTTCAGTTTATGTTTACTGGTTGTAGTAAGTTAACAAGAATTGATTTATCCAATTTTGAAACTAACAAAGTAACGAATTTTACTGGCATATTTAGTGGTTGTGGTGATTTAGAAGAATTAGACTTAAGTTCATTTAATTTTAGTAGTGTAACAAGTCTTTCATCAATGTTCAACTACTGTAGTGGTTTAATAAATATAAAAGTTGACTGGTCAACTATAACTAATAAAGTTAAAAGTCTAGATGCTATGTTTAGAGGCTGTAGTTCATTAAAAGCTCTAGATTTAAGAACATTAAATACTAGTGGTGTAACTGTATTTACAAACATGTTTAACGGTTGTAGTAGCCTGCAAGATTTAGACTTAACAAATTTTGTTATATCTTCTTCAAGCACTGTAACTGATATGTTAACTGGAGCAACAAATATTGTTAGAATTATTGCACCTAATACTATAGATACAGCAATAACCCTACCAGGAACATATTATATTAACGGAACTGGAACTGGAGTAACAAGTATTACAACTAGCGATGCTGGTAAAATATTTGTTAAACAAAAAGAAACAACTTAAAATGATTAAATAATAGATTAAAAAAAGACATAACATTTAGTTATGCCTTTTTTTCTATTTAAAATGTTTTGTTTTAAAGTAGTTATGTTATGTAAACTATGAAAAATAAAATTAGTATTGATATATTAATAATTTTAAAATATTAAAATTAAAAAAATAAACGCAGTGGAAAAACCTGCGTTTAAGTGGATTACTGAATAAAAAAATATAAATAATTGAAAAAGATTCAACAAAAATATAAAAAAGATTAAATTAAGGAAAAAATCGTAATCCACATAAAGTCCTGATGAACTTTACAATGATATGATATCACATTAAAACAAAAAAATCAACATATTTTCAAAAATATCTACAAAAATTTTAAATCTAAATTTGATAAAAATATCATAAAAAATATATAAAAATTTCTAGTTAATTAAAGCAAAATTTTTAAAAAAATGTTTGATTAAAAATGAAACAAAATATACATAATTAATTAAAAATATGCATTAAAGCACACTCTATTTTAATTTATAAATAAACTAAATTGTTAAATATTTTTCAACACTAAAAAACTTCCAAGGGATATCTTCAAGTGGTGGTTCACAAATAAAAGTCATAAGTTTTTTTGTTGTTGGGTGAGTGAATTGTAGTTTGTAAGCAAATAACGCAAGATTTACACCTTTAACACCTTTTCCGTATTTAAAGTCTGCAAATACTGGAGTTTTATTGGCACTCATTTGCACTCTTATTTGGTGGCTTCTTCCAGTGCCAAGATTAATATCTACTAAACTATATTTTTCATTATATTCTAACACTTTATAGTCTAATGTGGCTAGTTTACTACCTTCTTCACTACTAGTGGCTAATTTTACTGTGTTGGTTTTTTCATCTTTCTTTAAGTAGTTTTCTAAATGTCCAACTTTATCTCTAGGAACACCAGAAAGAATTGCTAAATATCTTTTTTCAATGTTATGATTTTTAAAGTCGTTAGTTAATCTTTCAGCAGATTTGCTAGTTTTGGCAAAAAGTAAAATGCCACCAGTTGGTCTATCTAATCTATGAACCATGCCTACATAAACATTACCAGGTTTATTGTATTTTTCTTTAATGTAACTTTTAACCATGTCTAGCATACTTTCGTCGTTAGAACTATCTTTTTGTGTTGGAACATTAAATGGTTTTTTTACAACTATAATTTGATTGTCTTCGTATAATATATCCATGTTTTCTCCTAAATTAAATTTAATAATTTTCTAAAATCTTGTTAATATCTAAAATATCGCTAACAGTAACAATTCCTATTGGCATTTCTAAAAAATTACCATTAGGAGTAATTAAAATTACCACTAATTTACGGTTTTCATTAAACATATCCAATATTTCATTAATCGTGGTATTTTTGCTAGCAAAAGTATAAAAGTTCTGGTCTGATAGAATATCTTCGATTTTCGTTTTATTTATATATTCACAAACATCACCATTATCATTTATAACATTACCAAGTTTATTTAGAATTTTTTGACCATTTGCAACACCTAAAATCTCATCATTTTTTATAACGGGAATATTGCTGTAACCAGATTTACTAATTAAACTAATAGTTTTTTTAACACTTACATCACTCTCTACACATAAAACATCTTTTCTACAAACGGTGTCGTAAACTTTTGGGGGAGTGCAAACTAATTTTGTAATATGTTCTAATTTTTCAACAACTTCTTTTTTTGGAATGGCAATAATTTCATCATCACCTTGAGTTGAATGAACAATAGCATTTCGCAATCTTGAATAATCTACAAGTTCATCTTCAAATTTTCGTATTACACTATTTAGTGGGACAGCCCTTCTTATGCAGTCTGAAAACGGCATACCCCTTTTAAAATTATAAAGGTTTTTTATAGTATAATCTAATTGATTATAAGCTTTTAAAAATCTTTCAGCATAATTTTCCATAAAGTTCTCCTTTTTTATTTTAACACAAAATATTTAATTTTAAAAATAAATATGATAAATTTATATTTTTAGTGTATATATATTAAAAACTAATTTTTAGCATAAAAAATCACGCAAGTGAACTCGTAACCTTATTCAATATAAATCTATAGTAGACAACTCCTACAAAGCCACCTTATGGCACATAGTTAGATTCGCTTAATGCTGCTTCCGTCAAGACCTGACATGGTTCACGATTAACTATTGCATAAGACTTTATACTCAACATCTCTTGCTATAAAAGTTATAAAAAATAAAAATTCCTACTTCACCGTTCGGCTCTGCTACAGCGGTTTGCAGATACAGGGCACCGCTAACTCCCCACCCAGCGTGATATCAAAATAATATCACAAAAAAATTATTTTGTAAAGAGAAAACACATATTCCTTGCAAAAAATATATTTTTATGATAAAATTTTGATATGGAATTTAAACATATACCAATATTAAAAGATGAAATAATATCGCTATTAAATATAAAAGAAGATGGAATATATGTAGATTGCACGGTTGGTGGAGCAGGTCATTCTAGTTGCATTGCAAAAAGACTTTCAAAAAATGGTCATTTGATTTGTTTTGATAAAGATATTGAAGCCTTAAATGTGAGCAAACAAAGGTTAGAAAAATTTGAGTGCAAAAAAACTTTTATTCATGCAGACTTTCATAACTATAAGCAAAAGTTAAGTGAAATTGGCGTAGATAAAGTTGATGGCGTTTTAATAGATTTAGGTGTAAGTAGTTATCAGTTAGATAATGCTGAGCGTGGATTTTCTTATATGAGTGATGCAAAACTTGATATGAGAATGGATAAAGATAATGATTTTTCGGCTTTTAATGTGGTAAATGAATATTCTAGTCAAAATTTAACAAAAATTTTATATAATTATGGTGAAGAAAATTTTACAAAAAATATTGTTCGTAATATAATTAAAGCAAGAGAAATTAAACCTATAGAAACAACGAGTGAATTGGTTGAAATTATAAACAAAAGTGTACCAGTCAAAAATCAAATAGATAAATCGAGTGTAAAAAGAGTTTTTCAAGCTATAAGAATTGAAGTTAATGGCGAACTAGAAAACTTGGACACAACACTTAAAGACATTGTGAAAAGTTTGAATAAAGATGGAGTATTTTGCGTTTTAACTTTCCATTCACTAGAAGATAGAATTGTAAAAAATGTATTTAAAGAACTTTCAACAGATTGTATTTGCGATAAAAGATTACCTATTTGTGTTTGTCATCATAAAGCAAGCATAAAATTATTAAACAGAAAACCAATAGAAGCTAGTAGCGATGAAATAAAACAAAATTCTCGAAGCAAAAGTGCAAAACTAAGGGCAGTTTTAAAATTGTTCTAAAATTTTATAAAAAGGAGTATATTATATGGAAGACGATAGAATAACTTTACAAGAAAATGACACTCAATATGATGAAAGTTTTAAAAATGAAGTAGATAATAATTCGTTTGAAATAAGCGAAGAAGCAAAAGAGCAGTCAAATAAGTTTTTCAAATTTGGAAGCAAACCCAAAAAAGAAAAACGAAAATTTGAAAGTTTTGAAATTGTTAAAACTTATACTCCAAAAGAAAAACCAAGAGAAAATAATGAATTTGATAAAATTTTGGAAGTTAGTAATAATCAAACTGTAGACGAAGAAACTATATCTGTTAGTTCTAGCACAAAAAAGCAACAAGTTAAATTAAAAGTGCGTCCACAAGGAAAACTCCTTTTAATTGTAATTAGTGTAATAATAATTTTGCTTTCTAGTTTAACAATTTATAATGGTGTAAAAATTTCTAAACTAAATAGGGGAATAGACAATTTAAATAATCAAATTACTGTAGAAGATTTAAAAATCGACAAAGCCATTAAAAATTTAGAAAAATTAAACGAAGATGCAAAATCGGACGACCAAAAAATAAAATTAGAACTAGACAAGGCTACAGATATTCAAGAAGTTACTTTATATGAGCGTAAAACTAAAAATGAAGTAAAATCTGTATCAAACTGGTTTGATAAATTATGTAACTTTATTTCCAAAATGTTTGGGGGATAATTTGGTTACAAAAAATTATAGTATATTTTCTATTCAAAAGAGGTTATTAGTATTAATTTTACTTATAACCTTTATTTTTTGTGCGTTAATAGCACGACTTTTTTATATTCAAGTAATTAATGCTGAAAGTTTATTAAAAAAAGGCGAATCTCAATGGGTTAGAGATTTGCCACTTAATGCTAAAAGGGGAACTATTTTCGATAAAAATGGAGTAGCACTAGCAGTTAGTTATACTAGTTATAACATTTATGTTAGAGCAGTTAGCGTAAAAGATGCAACAAGTGTAACAAAAGCATTAGTTGAAGTTTTAGATGTAGACTATGATAAAACTTACGCAAAAGTAACAAATAGGTTTGTTAGTGAAAGTTTAATAAAACAACAAGCAGAAAGTGAGCAAGTAGAAAAATTAAAAAATAAAAATTTAGATGGGATATACTATAGCGAAAATAATAAAAGATATTATCCTTATGGTAATTTTTTAAGTCAAGTTTTAGGTTACACAACAATAGATAATGTTGGTCAAAACGGACTAGAACTTTATTATAACAAATATCTAACTGGTATAGATGGCTATGCCAATAAACAAACTTCTATTAAAGGCGAAGAATTATTAAATACTTTAGATAGTTTTGTTCCTTCAGTTAGTGGAAATAATGTGTATTTAACAATAGACTATAATATTCAAAAATTAACCGAGCAAATGAGTGAAGAAATAATGCTAAACGAAAAACCCGAGTCGGCACAAATAATTGTTATGAACCCCAATACTGGCGAAATTTTAGCAAGTAGTTGTAAACCTAGTTTAGACTTAAATAATCTTCCCCGAGATGATATGGAAAAACTTAATGCATATTCAAAAAATTTAAGTATTGTTGATGTTTATGAACCAGGTTCAACCTTTAAAGTTTTAACTACGGCTATGGCACTAGAAGAAGGAAAGACTACACCAAATGACCGTTTTTATGACCCAGGATACAGAGTTGTTGATGGTCAAAAAATAAAATGCTGGCGACTTCATGGACACGGTTCACAAACAATGACAGAAGGCTTATGCAATAGTTGTAACTCAGTTTTTATAGATTTAGCATTAAGACTTGGAAAAGATAAACTTTATGAATATTTTGATAAATTTGGTTTTGGTAATAAACTAAATGTTGATTTTCCTGGGGAGAGTGGCGGTATTGTTATGAACAAAGAATCGGCAAAAAGGGTTGACTATGCTCGTATGGGTTTCGGTCAGGCGATAGCGGTAACACCACTACAACAAATAAATGCAATTTCATCTGTTATTAATGGTGGAACATTAATGCAACCTTACTTTGTTGATAAAATAACAAATTCTAACGATATTACAATACTTCAAAATTCTAAAACAAGTTTAAGGCGAGTTGTTTCTAAAAAAACTAGTGATACAATAAAAGTTATGTATGAAGAAGTTATTAAAAAGGCAAATGGTATAAATGCTTTTATCCCAGGATACAGAGTCAGTGGCAAAACGGGAACAACCGAACTTTTTACTGATGGTAAAAAATCTAGCGACCATATCGCATCTTTTGTTGGTGCTTTTCCTAGTGATAATCCTGAGTATGTTTGTTTAGTTGTCGTAAATAAACCTACAAGTGGTTCTTATTATGGTAGTATTGTTGCAACTCCTTATGCAAAAAAAGTGTTTGAAGGTATAATAGAATATAAAAATATTAAACCTAGCGATAGTCTAGAAAGCGATTTAAAAGAAAGTGAAGAAAAAATAGAAATGCCAAATTTAGTAGGTTTAAGTTTGAGTAAAGCAGTTAGTATATTAACCAGTTTAAATTTACAATATGAAATAGACGGAGAAGGTGGTGTCGTTATTAGTCAAACTCCACCACCTAAAACAAAAGTAAGGGAAAGAGCAATTATATTATTAGGAACTAATAAAAATGAAGATTAAAGATTTAATTAAAAATATTAGCATATTAGAATATATCAACTTTAATAGCAAAACTTACAAAATAGATATTGTTCATCTTTGCGATAATTCACTAAATAAAAATCTAATTAAAAATTCAGCATTTATTTGCATTGAAGGAATAAATTTTGATAGTCATACAGTGGTTAAAACTTTAGAAAGTTGTGGTGCGTTGTTTTTAGTATGTTCTAAAAAAGTTGAAACTAAACTTCCTTATATTATTGTAAAAGACACAAGAGAAGTTTTAGGAATGCTAGCCAATAACTTTTATGATAATCCAACAAGCAAATTTAAACTAATTAGTGTGATAGGCACAAACGGAAAAACTAGCACTACATATTTTATACAAAAGTTATTAAAGTTAAATAAAATAAATTGTGGAGTTATAGGCACGAGTGGAGTTTATATTAATAACAAACGGTTAAACGAAACATTAACAACTCCCGACCCATTACTTTTATATAAATTATTTGATAGTATGGTTAAAGCAAAATGCAAAATAGTTGTTATGGAAATTTCTGCTCATGCCATAAGTTTAAAAAAGGTTAAAAATTTGGTAAGTGATATTTGTGTTTTTACCAATTTTTCGCAAGACCATTTAGACTTTTTCAAGACTATGGAAAACTACAAAAATACAAAGTTTAGTTATTTTAATAGTTATAATGTTAAAAAAGCGATAATAAATATTGATGATAAAACTGGTGAAGAATTATATTTAAAAATAAAAGATGATGTATGCACAAAAACTTATTCTTTAAATAAAAATGCTGATATTTATGCAAAAAACCTTGAATTTTCATTAAATAAAACGAGTTTTGATTTAATTTTAAATGATTTACCATATAAAATAATAACTAAAACCAGTTGTGAATTTAATGTTTACAACATATTGAGTAGTGTATTATGTTTAAAAGAATTAGGAATCAACTTTGATATATGTAATTGCTTAAATAGACTAACAAATATTAAAGGGCGATTTAATGTTTATAAACTAAGTAAAAATAAATTTATTATAATAGACTATGCACATACACCTGAAAGTTTAAATCAAGTGCTTTTAAACTGTAAAAAATTAAGTAATTGTAACCTTGTTTCTCTTTTTGGTTGCCCTGGAAATAGAGATGAAGAAAAACGAGAGATAATGGGCAAAATTGCATATATATATTGTAAAAAAATATATATTACAAGCGATAATCCTAAATATGAAAATCCACTTATAATTTGTAATGAAATTTTATTGGGCGCAAAAGAGAAAGGCGAAATTATAGAAGATAGAAGTAAAGCAGTTGAAAAAGCAATTAAAAATCTAAAAGAAAATGAAATTTTATTAATTGCTGGTAAAGGCATAGAAAAATATCAAGATATAAACGGAATACATTTTAGTTATAGTGATGTAAAGCAAGTTAGAAAATGCATAAAAACCTATAAGATTAAATAAAATAAATTATATGGATAAGTTCTTTTTAATTATAACAATTAGTTTTATAATAAGTTTAATATTATCTCCTTTAATTATTAAATGCGTAAAAAAATTAAAAGCGAGTCAGCCTGTTTATGAGTATGTAGATATGCACACTAAAAAAAGTGGCACTCCAACAATGGGCGGACTTATATTTATATTAGGTATTATTTTAACATCAAGTTTATTTTTAAAAGGACAAGCAAAATTAAGTTTGGTAACTCTTGGTGTATTTTTCTCGTTTGGACTAGTTGGTTTTTTAGACGACTATTTAAAAATAAAACATAAGCAAAATTTAGGTTTAAAACCTTATCAAAAAATCGTATTTCAAGTTTTAATTAGTGTAATAGTATCTTGCTTTGCTTATTATAATGGGTTAATAGGTAGTTCAGTTTATGTTCCGTTTTTTAACATGGAATTTAACTTAGGTATTTTGTATATTCCTTTTACAATTTTAGTATTTTTAGCAACCACAAATAGCGTAAATTTAACTGACGGCCTAGATGGACTAGCAGGTTCAGTTAGTTTAAGTTATATTACAAGTTTCGCCGTCATTTTTTATACAATTTTTTTAACACTTAAAGATTTAGGTGTAAGTTCTTTGCTTTTAACGGAATACTCAAATTTATTCGTGATAATGGCTTCTAGCATGGGGGCATTACTTGCCTATTTACTATTTAATAGTTTTCCTGCTAAAATCTTTATGGGGGATACTGGTTCACTCGCTCTTGGCGGATTAATTGCATGCTTAAATATTTTTACAAAACAAACACTATTAATTCCTATTTTAGGAATAATGTTTGTTGTTAGTAGTGTAAGTGTAATACTACAAGTTGTTAAGTTTAAATTAACAAAAAAGCGTATGTTTTTAATGGCTCCTTTTCATCATCATTTAGAAAAAAAAGGTATGCATGAAACTAAAATTTGTGCCATATATATTATTATAACAATAATAGTTGGTGTGGTTTGTGAGGTTTTGCAAATAATTTTCTTCTAACTATTTAAGGAGAATAAGTGCGTTTAAAAAATAAAAAAGTTTTAGTTTATGGAATGGGCAATAGTGGACAAGGTGCTATAAAATTACTATTAAAACATAAAGCAAAAATTTATGCTTATGATGATAATTATAAAATGGTTGAAAATTTACCTGATAATATAATTAAAGTAGAAAATATAACAGAAAACTTTTTAAAACAAATAGATTTAATCGTTTTAAATCCGTCGGTTAGTATGTATAGTGAAAATATAAAACTAGCGTTGCTTTTAAATAAAAAAATAATTAGCGAAATAGAACTTGCGTTTTTGTTTAAAAAAGGGAATATTATTTCTATAACTGGTAGTAATGGTAAAAGCACAACTTCTACGCTTATTTATAACATTTTAAAACAAGCAGACATAAAAGCGAGTTTGGTTGGAAATATTGGTAACTCTTTTAGTGGAGAAGTTAGTAATAACAAAAAACAAACTTATGTAGTAGAAGTAAGTTCTTTTCAACTAGAAACAAGTAATAAATATAATAGTAAAATTGCGTGCTTTTTAAATTTTACTGAAAATCATTTAGATAGACATTTTTCTTTAAAAGAATATTTTGAAACAAAACTTAAAATTTTTCAAAATCAAAGTCGTAAAGATTTTAGTGTGTTAAATTATGATGATGAAAAAGTGAGAAATATAACCACAAAATCTAATACATATTATTTTAGTAAAAATAGTAAGGTTAAAGGTGTATATGTTTTTAATAACTACATCTATTTTAATAATGGAAAAACTGAAGAAAAAGTTTTAAACATTTGTGACATAAAACTAAAAGGCGAACATAATCTAGAAAATGTTTTATGCGCGGTATTAGTTGCAAAACTTTATAAAATTAAAAACGAAGATATTATTTTAGCGGTAAGCAGATTTTATGGACTAGAACATAGAATTGAATTTGTAGACAAAATTGATAATATTTTATTTTATAATGATAGTAAATCTACAACGGTTAAATCTACAAAGACGGCGATTAAGTGTTTTAGTGAAGATAGAGTTTTGTTAATTTTAGGTGGAAGTGATAAAGGTTTCGGGTTTGATGATTTGTTTGAAAATTTAGATAAACAAGTAAAACACATTATTTGTTTAGGCGAAGTAAAAGACAAAATTTTACTATCTAGCAAAAAATATAATTTTGATAATATTGAAAGTGTTGATAGTTTTGATTTAGCCGTTAAATTAAGTTTAATTACTGCAAAAAGAGAAAATTTGAATGTAGTTTTATTAAGCCCGGCAACAGCAAGTTTTGATAGTTTTAAAAATTTTGAAGAGCGTGGTGAAACATTTAAAAAATTAGTTAAGGATTTTAAAAGTGAAATTTAAGTTTAAAAATGTTTTTATAAAAAACAAAAAAACTAACATTTTTTTATTAATAAGTGTAGCATTGCTTGTTTTAATTGGCTTTGTGTTTGTCTATAGTGCAAGTATGTATTCGGCAAAATTAAATTATAACAATAGTCATTATTTTCTAACAAAGCAAATTATAGGGGCGATTATTGGTGTATTTGCATTAATTTTTACAAGTAAACTAGATTATAATATTTATAAAAAATATAAGTTACCTGTTTTAATAATAGGTTTAGTTTTGCTAGCGATAGTTTTTATTCCCGGGCTTGGTGTTTCCAACTATGGTGCTCAAAGGTGGATTAGACTTCCGGGATTTACAATTCAGCCAAGTGAAATAGCAAAGTTCTGTTTTGTTATTTTTTGTAGTGCATATCTAGCTAAAAATAAAGATGTAGTAAAAAGTTTTAAAGGTATATTGCCGATTTTGTGCGTGGGCGGTGTAATGTGCCTTTTAATTATGCTTGAACCTAACATGAGTATAACAATTTGTGTTGGACTTACTATGTTTATCATGCTTTTTGTAGGTGGGGCAGAAATTAAACACTTTTTGTTACTTTCAGTGCCCGTTATTTTGCTGGGGGTTTTGCTAGTTATAATTGAACCTTATAGAATGCAAAGATTAGTTGCTTTTTTAAATCCGTGGGCTAATCCGCAAGGAGAAGGATATCAGTTAATTCAAAGTTTATATAGTTTAGGTAGTGGCGGATTATTTGGAGTAGGCATTTTTAATTCTAGACAAAAATATTTGTTTTTACCTTTTAGCGAAAGTGATTTTATATTTTCTATAATAGGTGAAGAAACTGGGTTTTTAGGTTGTTCGTTAGTAATTGTTTTATTTGGAGTTTTAATATATCAAGGGATAAAAATAGCACACAATGCAAAAGACCGATTTGGTTGTTATCTTGCTAGTGGAATAACGTCAATTATAGCAACTCAAGTTTTAATAAATATAGCGGTTGTAACAGGTTCTATTCCACCTACAGGTGTGCCACTTCCGTTTATTTCGGCGGGTTCAACCGCACTAGTAGTTTTTATGGCATCAATAGGTATTTTAATTAATATTCATAAACAAAGTAATTAAAATATAAATATTAAAATTAATAGTTTAAACATAATATTTTAATAAAAGAGTAGGGCGAGAAACCTTGCTTTTTTGTTTTGATATATGTTATGAATAATTTTAATAATAATATAGATAATAATTAGTAATATTACAAATTTACTTGACATTTTTTAGGGTGGCTGTATAATTATTAATAGTTAGAAAAAAGATTAAATATTTTCTAAACAAAATTCAAAGGAGAAAAAAATGAAAAAGAAAATTTTATTTACTATATGTTTATTATTAATTATGATACCTTGTATGGGACTATTTGCTGGTTGTGATTTACATGGAGATGAGTTAACTAATGGCAATTATAAAGTAGTAACCTATTTAGTTGATGGAGAAAGTCAAAGCACGTATATTGGGAGCATAGCAACATTTAATAATGGAACGTTTACTGACTGGTTAGATAAAACAGCGACATATATAATTCAAGATAACAAAATAACAGTAAGTTGGAAAAATGATGCGGAAATAGATAGGACTTTATCAGGGGAATTCACTAAAACTACAATCTCACTAAGTGGCGTTATAGGAGAAAAATCATGTGTTATTAATTTAGTATATATAGAAGATGTTTCCTTAACTAATGGCGACTATGTTGTAAAAAAATATATACTTGATGGTGTAGTCAACAATGAAACTGTTGGTAGTATAGCGACAGTTGATAAAGGAATATTTACTGATTGGTTGGGTAACAAAGTAACTTATCAAATTAAAGGTGATCAAATAACAATGACATGGCAAAAAGCAAATGCTGATGCACTAGTACTTGTAGGAACAATTACAACTAATAACATTTTTATTAATACAACAAATGGTGGACATACATATAATATAGTGTTAGAAAAAAAATAATAAATTTATTAATAAAACAAAGGCAACTACAAAAAAGATTTAATGTCATGTAAGTAAGTTCGAATTGGCAACTAGAATTAAATAACTTACGATAATAAACTAGAAATTTCTAGTTTATTTTTATTTGTAGATTTAAAATAAATGCTATATAATTAAAATATGTTTAATAGTTATGGCGAATATATAAGTTATTTGAAAAGTGGTGCAAATTTAAATAAAAGTGAATTTGATAAAAAATTAATTAGCACAAAATATAAAATTTTAGGTTTAAAACTTCCTGATTTAAGAACTTTTGCAAAGCAATTAATTAAAAGTGGTGATAGTGATTTAATTCTATCTAACAAAAATTTTACCTATTATGAAGAATTGTTAATATTTTCATTTGTGCTATCTAATATTAAAATTGATGAAAAAGAAAGAATTTTAAGAATAAAAGATTTTTTAGTTAATATAGAGAATTGGAGCAACTGTGATAGTTTTTGTTCAAGTTTAAAAGTTGTTAGCAAAAATAAAGAAATTTATTTTGATTTTATAAAAGAAATAATTTCAACAAATAAAACTTATTTTGTAAGAGTGGGCATAGTTTTGTTAATGAATTATTACTTAAATGAAGAAAATTTAGAAGAATATTTTGACATAGTGGGTAATATTATTTTAAAAGAATATTATATAGAAATGGCAAAGGCTTGGTATTTTGCAACAAGTTTAGCAAAAAATTTTGACAAAACATTATTTTATTTAAAAAATAACAAATCAAAATTCACGAATAGTGAGTTAAAAAAGATAGTTTCTAAAAGTAGAGATAGTTTTAGAATAACTGATGAAAATAAAAAATTAATAAAAGGGGTTTTAATTGATGATGACATATAAAGATGTATTAAAAAGTGATTATTTTAAAGAATGTTATGAATTGGTGGAAGAATTAAAAAAAGATTTTCCAGTAAATCATGGATTTGTTCATGTTAATCATGTTTTAGAAAACGCTAAAAGTTTAGCAAAATTGTTTGAACTTTCTAAAAATGAGACAAATTTGCTATTAATTGCTTGTTGCCTTCACGATATTGGTTACATTAAGGGGCGAAGTGAACACGCAAAAAATGGTGGAATTTTAGCACGGGAATATTTGACTAAAAATTCTGACTTAAATAGTAGTGATATAGATGTTATTTGTAATGCAATTGCATCTCATGGTGGAGATAATTTAGAAGATTATAAAAATAAAGTATCTTTGTGTTTAATTTTTGCTGATAAATTAGATTATATTGCTTCAAGATATAAAGAAGTTGAAGAAACAAAATTATATCGAACAATTGCTAAAACTGAACTTGTTAAAGAAAATGGGGTTTATAAACTTAACATTTATTCTACTATGGAAGATTTTGAAGATAGATTAAAATCAGCAAGTTTTCATATCCATAAAAAGTTGATGGGCATATTAGAGAACTTTATGCAAGTTTATAATGTTAAAGCCGAATTATGTTACAAACAAATTTAGGGTAGGAAATTAATTTTAAATTAGAGTAATAAAAAAATGCCTTGAAAAGGCATTTTTTTATAATTGTTCAAAATAATCTTCAATTTCTTTTAATTCTTTTTTATATTTAGCGTTCATAACTCTTTTATCAATTTTTTCCTCTACATGGCGAAGTTCAGATTCAATTATAGCAACAAGATCCACATTGTTTTTTAGTTTTTTTGGATTAAAACGAGCATAAGTTTTGTTTGATAATTCTTTTTTGATGGCTTTAACTAAATCATCATCTAAAAATGCAACATCTGGTAGACTTTCTAACAAATTATTTAATCGTTTTTTATTGCCATAATGGTAAGCTTCAATTTGAGCATAAGAATAATCTAAATCACTTTGAATTTTTTTAGGTAAATGAGTTACATTAATATCACCAAGTTTAATAGCTGCTATTGTTAATTGCTTGTTGGAAGTTAAAATTTTTAGTTCTTTTAAGTATTCAAGCTTATCAAAAAAACGAGCATTATGAAAATATTCTAAGTAATCGCACATTTCATCATTAAGTTCAATATTTAAACTTTTTAACATTTCTTTAAATTTATTATCCATATTATTTCTCCAATTTTTTAAATATATTTATATTATAATCATTTATTTGTTTTTGTCAATAGTGAAATTTATTTCTTAAAAGATTTACATAATTGGATAAAATGCAGACTATTAATATACCTAAAATAAAAATTGATACTCGTATATTCATCTAAAACATTAAGCCTAAAAATTGATAAAAATTTCATATATATTTTAGAGTAATTAAAAAATGCTTGCATACAATAATATTGTATGTGGGAATTTTGTTTATATTTTGAAGATGAACAACTTGAATATATATTAAAACTTCGTAAGCACCTAAAAAGAGTTTTTAAAAAATATAGGGGAGCGGTTGTTTTGTATGAAGAGGGTCATAAAATTTTGTTTGCAATAGATGATGATGAAAAAGTTTTTATTCGCTTATATAGATATATATATAATTATATAGTAAATATAATATATACTTATTATAAAAAACAAACCTTAAATTTGCTAAGCAGAGATTTATTTAATAACGAAATTTTTGAATTGGTTATAAAAGAGACTTTATTTTGTTTTGATGAAGAATATGATAAGAACATTATAAAACAAGCCCTAACTTTAAATGACGCTTTAAGTTTGGAAGGGTTTTTCAATTTTAAACTTAAATATTTAAAAGATAAGTGGGAGCATTTAGTCGATTTAATTAAAACGAATGCAGGAGTTTTAAATAGTTATGTTATTAATTTAGATTTAACAAGATATTTGATTTCTGAACTTGATAATAATATTGATAAAGTTTGCTTATTTAGTGAAGGTAGAAAATATTTTTTAAAAACAGTTAATAATGAAAACTTAACCTATAAAAAAATTAATTTTAGTAAAAAACAAAATTTTAAAGACTTGTTAAAAAATTTAATAACACTTTCTCCTAAGAATATAATTTTGTGTGGGGAAGTCGAAAAAGAAAATTTTGATATATTTAAAGATTTGTTTATAGATAAGTTGAAATAAATTCTTCTATATCAATAGTAGAAAAAATTTAATGAATTTATAATATTAAAAAATCTTTTTGTTTTTGAAGTTAAATAAATGGAATTAAAAAATAAAAACTAATAAAATTAAAATAGGATTTCTATAAACTGGAATTTTAAAAAATATGAGAATTATGACTTTTATAGGCAATTTTGCTTTAAAATCATATAAAACGACATAAAAACCTTACAAAACAAATGAAATTCCAATAAAATTAAAAAAAATCAAAAAACTTTTAAAAAATGCTTGATTTTATTTTTTTGGTGTGTATAATAGTCTATGCGTTCAATCGCAAAAGGGAATTTTTAAGTGTAAAAAAACATTTAAAAAAATTTAAAAAACTTTTAAAAAATACTTGACTATTATAAATTAGTGAGTATAATTAATTAAGCATTCAGTTGCAAAAGAAGTTTTAAAAAACCGTTTGACAAAAGTTTACAAAAAAATTTAAAAAACTTTTAAAAAATAGTTGACAAACAATTTCCATTGTGATAGAATAGCACAGTCAACTCTAATAAGAGATGGCAAAAAGCACATTGACAACTGCATATTTTAGATAGAACGATATCAAATATCAAAATGTTATTAACATAACGTGTAAATAAAGTATCTTCAAAATTTTAAAGGTAATGCCTTTTTAATTGCGAATCAATTTACGCTGAGTTAAATAAAATTAACAATAATATCTAAAGCAATATTTATAATTGCTAAGGAATGAACGTATACGATCAAGCTATGAAGAGCGTATGGTGGATGCCTTGGCACTTGGCGCCGAAGAAAGACGTGATAAGCTGCGATAAGCTACGGGGAGTTGC
>CAKVHZ010000012.1 GCA_934754445.1 uncultured Clostridia bacterium
AGCAGAAAAAATATTTATAAAGTTTTACTAACCTACAAAAGAGTGGCAAAAGCCACTTTTTTGTTATATTTATAAAAAAACTTATAAAAACAACTATTGTTAACTTTTATAATGTTGTCATTAAATTATTGTATTATCTATCATTTCCATTTCTTATGTGTATTTTTCCATTTCATCCTTTTTATTTTTTCTTTTAATATTGTTATAATTGTTTGAAATTTTTTATTTAAGTTGTATAATTACTATTAGGAGATTACTATGAGAGAAAATATTTATCGAACACATAATTGTGGAGAATTAAGAATAACTGATGTAGGCAAAAATGTTCGACTTGCTGGTTTTGTTGATACTATTAGAAAATTAGGAAGTATTACTTTTGTTACTTTAAGAGATCATTATGGTATTACTCAATTAATATTTAATGATGAAAATATGCTAAAAGGCATTACTAAAGAAAGTGCTATAACAATAACTGGTAAAGTTTTGGAAAGACAAAGCAAAAACCCTAAAATGATTACTGGGGATATTGAAGTTGAAGTTGAAAGTATAACTCTTCTTGGTAAATGTTCTAGCAGTTTACCTTTTGAAATTAACGATAGTTTAAACACTAAAGAAGAATTGAGATTAAAATATAGATACTTAGATTTACGAAACCCAGCGGTTCATAAAACAATGGTTTTGCGTGCCAATGTATTAAATTGGGTTAGAAATAAATTAACTAAAATGGGTTTTTTAGAAGTTCAAACACCAATACTTACTTCTTCTAGTCCTGAAGGAGCAAGAGATTATATCGTTCCAACAATAAATGCTCCGGGCGAATTTTATGCTCTTCCTCAAGCACCACAACAATTTAAACAATTATTAATGATTTCGGGCTTTGATAAATATTTCCAAGTTGCACCTTGTTTTAGAAATGAAGCAGCAAGGGCTGATCGTTCTCCAGGCGAATTTTATCAAATAGACTTGGAAATGAGTTTTGCCACTCAAGAAGATGTTATGAATGTTTGCGAAGAATTTGTTGTTGATTTATTCAAAGAATTTACAAATAAAGATATTATGGGCGCACCATTTGTAAGAATTCCTTATAATGAAGCAATTGAAAAATATTGTAGCGATAAGCCAGATTTAAGAAATCCTTTAATTGTTCATGATTTATCTAATATGTTTAAAGAAACTGAATTTAATGCTTTTAAAGGTAAAACAATAAAAGCAATTGCTGTAAATGCGGGCGAAAAACCAAGGCGTTTTTATGATGATTTAGGTAAAACTATTGTTGCTTACGAAGGAAAGGGTCTTGCATGGCTAAAATATAATGATAATGAATTTGCTGGAAGTATTGCAAAATTCTTAACTGAGCAAAATAAAACTGACCTTGTTAACGAGTTTAATTTAATAGGCGGGGAAAGCATATTTATTATTGCTGATGAGAAGAAGATGGCAATAAAACTAGCAAATGTTTTAAGAATTGAACTAGGCAAACTTTTAGACCTTGTAGATAAAAATAAAGTAGCATTTTGTTGGGTTTGTGATTTTCCTTTCTTTGAACAAAATGAAGAAACTGGTGCTATAGATTTTGCACATAATCCATTTTCTATGCCACAAGGTGGGCTAAATAGTTTAGAAACTCAAAATCCTTTTGATATTAAAGCATATCAATACGACTTAGTTTGTAATGGATATGAAACTTTAAGCGGAGCAGTTAGAAATCATCAAACCGACTTAATGGTAAAAGCATTTGAAATGGCAGGGTATTCTAAAGAAGATGTTGTAAATAAATTTGGTGCATTATATAATGCCTTTCAATTTGGTGCACCTCCTCATGCTGGCGGTGCGTTTGGCTTAGAGCGTTTGCTTATGATAATGACCGATAATGAGTTAATAAGAGAAGTTATTGCTTTTCCTATGAACAAAAATGCTCGTGATGTTTTAATGGGAGCACCTAATAAAATCGATGATAAAACATTAAGTGAACTTGGAATAAAAATTATTAATAAAGAAGAAAAATAATAAATAAATATCTTTGAAATATTTTCAAAGATATTTTTAACAAAACATAAATATAGTATGATAACAAATAAAAAATAAGGTATAATAAAATTATGAAAAAAGTGACATTGGGTTTAGCACTTGGTAGTGGTGGTTTATGTGGTGTATCACACATAGGCTTTTTGCAAGTTTTAGAAGAAAATAACATCAAAATAGATATGATATCGGGGATAAGCATGGGGGCGGTTGTTGGCGGACTTTATGCTAGTGGAATGAGTTTAAAAGAAATGGAAGAAGTTGCACTAAAAATAAACAAAAAAGATATTATATCTATTAATTATTTTAAGATTTTAAAAGAAAGTTTATTTGATGGAACTAAACTTGAAAAATACTTAAAAAATTTAGTTAAAACTGAGAATATAGAAGATGCAAAAATACCTTTTTTAGCAGAAGCAACAGATTTAAAAACGGGCAAACTAAAAATTTTTGATAAAGGCAGTTTTGTAGAGGCTTTACGTGCTTCTAGTGCCGTTCCTGGTATTTTTCCACCAATTAAAAAAGATGATACTTTTTATGTTGATGGTGGGGTAATTGAGACTGTTCCTTATAAAATATTAAAAGAAAAGGGTGCAGATATAATAATTGCAGTTAATTGTTTGAATGAATTTAAATTAGAAGTATTACCTAAAAATAGTATTGGCACTTTTATGGCTTCTTACGATTGCACGCAATGTATGGCATGGAAACTTGACAAAGAACTAAATAAAAACGATTATGACCTTTATTGTTTTGATAATACTGAAGGAATTAATCCGCTAAGTTTAGAACTTTCTAGCATAAAAAAATTATTGGAAAGCGGTAGACAAAGTGCATTAAGATATATAGATGAAATTAAAAATTTAATCGACAAAAAACAAAAAAATTGTTAAAAATACTTGATTTATAAAAATTTATATGATATAATAAGTCGTTAATTGTGGCTAGTCCTCTACAAACGGTGTATGAATGGCTGGGTTAAAAATTTAAAGGAGGGAACTTATGAACTTAGTTGATATTATCGAAAAAGAAAATATTAAAAAAGAAGTGCCAGACTTTAATATTGGTGATACCGTTAGAGTATATGTAAAAGTTGTTGAAGGCGATAGAGAACGTTTACAAGCTTTTGAAGGCGTTGTAATTGCAAGAAAAAACGGCTCTATTAGAGAATCTTTTACAGTTAGAAGAATGTCTTTTGGCGTTGGTGTTGAAAGAACTTTCCCTATCCACTCTCCTCGTATTGACAAAATTGAAGTTGTTAGAACTGGTAAAGTTAGAAGAGCTAAACTTTATTATTTAAGAGATTTAACTGGTAAAGCAGCAAAAGTAAAAGAAGATATTACTAGAAGATAGGAAATTAAGTAATTAAAATAATGTCTTAACAATGTTAAGGCATTTTTTATTTAAAATTTTATTAATTTTAGCATAATTTGTTGACAAATTTTGTAAAGTGTTTATAATATCTATGTAAATAACCAAAAAAGCGGGGTGAATAAGTTGTCTGTAGTTAAAGTTGGCGAAAATGAAAGCGTTGAAAGTGCTATCAAACGTTTTAAAAGAAAATGTCAAAAAGATGGCATTATTGGTGATATAAGAAAAAAAGAATTTTATGAAAAACCAAGCGTAAGAAGAAAAAAGAAAGCAGAAAACGCTAGAAAAAGAAATATTAAATAGTTTTACAAAACACATTAGTTAATTCTAATGTGTTTTTTTTGAAAAATTTGTAATTTTAAATAAAAATTTATCATTTTATTATTGTTTTTAACTATTTTAAATGATATTTTAACTATTTTATAAAATTTTATTGTTTTGTTTAAAATAAAGTAAAATAAAATCAATAAAACAATTAAAACAAAGGTTTATAACCTTTTTTATTTTTTATAGTTTAAATTTGAAATTTCTTATTTAATATTGTTAAACTTTTAAGTATTTTATTCTTTTTGAAACTTTTATTTACCTTTTTATTTAAAAATATCTTTTTCATAATATTTTTATATCTTTTAGACTTATTTTGCGTAAGTGTCCAATTGTTTTATCTTTAATATAAAATAGAAATAGATTTACAAATTAAAGGAGAAAATAAAATGAAAAACAAAAATAAAAGTGTATTAAAAGAATTAATTATGAGTGCAAAGGAGAGATTAAAGCATAGAGATTATGGCAATTTAAATTACAACAACGAAAGCAAAAAACAAGATAAAATTAAAACAAATCAAGTCTTGAAATTTTTGGCAAGTAAAGAATATAAAAAGGCTGATATAACTTTTAAAGTTATTTCTAACACTGAAGATGAATTATTTAATAAAAAAGTTATTGAATTATTAACAACAAATCCTAATACTATATCTCCACTTAAAGATTTAATTGATATAGAAAAATATAAATCTTTAAATGATGTGGAAAAACAAAATTACATTTTAAATTTAAGTGAAAGATATGTTAAAATTAAAAAAGATTTTGAAGAAAGACAAAATAGTATTTAAAAATTTTGAATTAATTTTTCAAAATTTTTTTATTTATTTTTAATAAAATTGACAAAATATTTTAATTGTGTTATGTTTTATTAGAGGTTTTTATGAAAGTATCAAAAATAGGCTTAATATCAAGAAAAATAACAAAACTAGATGAACAATTCCCAGTTCAAGACATGCTACTTCAAACTGGTCAAATAGAACAATTTACAAGCGGAATTTATGCTTATGGGCATATACCTTATTTGGTTAAAAAAAATATAGACAAAGTCATTTGCAAAGTTTTAACAAAATATGGGTGCTCAGAACTATCATTACCTATTTTACAACCTGAAAAAATATGGGTGGAGTCTGGAAGACTTGATAAATATGTTAAAGAAGATGTTATGTTTAGAACGCAAACTAAATATGGCAACTTTTGTTTGGCACCTACTGCAGAAGAAGCAGTTGTTGCATATGCTAAAACAAGAATTAATACTTATAAACAATTGCCTGTAACATATTTTCAAATTGGTCAAAAGTTTAGAAATGAAATAAGAACTAGGGGCTATTTGTTAAGAGGTAAAGCATTTGATATGATGGACGCCTATAGTTTTGGGAAAAGTCAAGAAGAATTAGATTATGACTATAATCAAATGAAAAAAGCATATTTGGAGATTTTTGAAACACTAGGATTAAAAGTTCAACCAGTTGGTGCTGATAATGGAGCAATAGGTGGTAGTAAATCGGAAGAATTTATGTGCGTATCGAATATTGGCGAAGACAATATTTTGTATGATGAAGAAACTCAAACAGCATTTAACAAAGAATTACTAGATAGAGAAGATGCAAAGGAATATTTATTAAAAAATTACGGAATTAAAGAAAGTGATAGACTAATTGAAAGAAAAGCGGTAGAACTTGGTCATATTTTTCAATTAGGTGATAAATATGCTAGTACTATGAATGGAGTTTACATTGATAGTGATGGTAAACAAAAAAATTATATAATGGGTTGTTACGGAATTGGTGTTAGTAGAACTCTTGCTATGGTTTATGAAAATAGCGCGATTTATAAAGATGATAAATTTGATGGAATTTCATTACCAGAAAGTGTAGCACCTTATAAAATTTATATTGTTCCCAAATTAGACGATAGTGAAAAATATAAAGTAGCGGAAAAATTATATAACGAACTTGAAAATGCTAATATTGATGTGTTGTTAGATGATAGACCTGAATTAAGTATTGGCGCAAAAATCAAAGACTCTAAAATGGTCGGCACACCATATTTAGTAGTTGTTGGTAAAAGCGTAGATAATGGAGTGGTGGAATTAGAAAAAATTTCTACAGGAGAAAAGATTGAAATTAAGATTGAAGAATTTGTTAATTATTGCAAAAATCTATAATTTATAAGTTTCAAATCGGTATTGACAAGGAATCTCTATATATGTTATTATATAACTATATAGAGGTTTTTTAATGGCAAAAATCAAATTAAAAGAGATTATTCAATTATCTAGCATTACTAACGATTTAGAGCCTGGTCATGCAACTTTAGACTACGTTTTTTTACAAAGTGCTCCTACAGCATCTCAAGGTTTACAACAAAACAAATTGTTTTATGACCATAACAATGTAACAGATTATGCTTTAATGTGTGGATGTAAAACTTCAAGTATAAATTCTGTCGAACCAGCAAGTTATTATCTTCGTTCGTCAAATTATGGTAAAGAAGGCATAAATATAGTTAACGATAGAGGCGAAGTAACGACAATAACAAAAAATATTCCTTTTAGACAGACTAAATCTATCGGCATAAGGCCTGTTATTAGAATTAAACTAAAAGATTTAATAAATATTGGTGCTATAACAGAGTATAATCAAGATGTTTATATGGTTAAATTAGGCGAATTTCCTAAGACTTATGTGGGAAAAGAATATAGTGATTTTTTGGAAAAATTATATCAAAAATCTCAACTATTTAAAACAGGTAAATCATATTTTGGACATTTGTTAGGAGCAGATTACAATGCTAGCAATATTCAAAAAAGCATAATAAGTAATGAAGAATTTGTATTTTCTAATGAAAAATTTGTTAGAACCTGCGTAGAAACATATGGCGAAATTGGTAATACATATAGTAATGGAGAAGACTTAGCCCAGACGAATGAATATAGATGGTGTAAGGTTGAGCCTATTGATTGGTTTGTAGTTAATCCTGAAGATATAAATAAAGAAACTTTTACAAATAAGGCAGATAAAATCATTGAATTACAAACAATTGATACAATTTTGGCGGGATTGCCATTTTATCCAATTTTAGAAGATGAAAATAGTTATCTATGGCAGAATAGCACAATAAGGGGATATTTTAATGGAATTAATGTTAATAATATCATCTTAAAAATAGAAAGTGCTAGAAATGGTGGAAATTTTTTAAATGCAACAAGTTGTTTTATTCGTGAAGCATTAGATATTGATGTTGATTATCAAGAAAATGATATACCTAAAAATTTAGAAATAGATATAGAAAAGGATAAAAAAATGGAAGAAAAAAATATTGAAAGAGCAAAAAAAAGATATAATATTCAAGTTCAGGAAACACCTATGAATATTAAAGACCAAATAAAATTTTATATTAATAGCGGTAAAAACTTTATGTTGCACGGTCCATCAGGAATAGGCAAATCAAGAAGAATTGAAGAAGCCGACCCAGATTTTGTTTCTATCGTTCTTCGTAACGGAATTTTACCCGAAGAAATTATCGGTAAAACGATATATCCAAATAACGACACAAATAATGGCATATGGGTTCCACCAGTTTGGTATGTAGCATTATGCGAAAAATGTAAAAATGAACCAGATAAAAATCATGTTTTATTTATAGATGAAATTACTAACGTAAAACCTACTGAACAAAGTTTGGTATTCCATTTAATTTTAAATCGTTCTATTGGGCCAAATATAGGAAAACTTCCTAAAAATGTAGTTGTTGTTGCGGCGGGTAATAATAAAGAAGAAAGTGAATCGGCTTATAATATGCCAGAACCTTTATTTAGAAGATTTACTGGGCATATCTATTTAAAACCCAATGTTGAAAATTGGCTTGAATGGGCGAATGAACATAGTGGAAAAGGTGATAGATTAAAAGTTCATCCATTAGTATCTTCCTTTGTAGGTAGTTATAGTAAACAAGTTTTCTATTCTGATTACGATAGTGAAGAACCACCTAAATTTGCAGTAGACCCCCGTGCTTGGGAACAAGTATCGGATATTATTTATGATAACAATGGAGTAATTGCAAAAGAACTTATAGCAAACAAAGTTGGCGACGATATTGCAAGAAATTTTATAGAGTTTGCAAAAAATCCACCATTAACATTAGATGAAGTATTAAATGGCGATTTTGATATGACCTCTATTCCTCAAAAATTTTCTGCCAGATATGCTTTAGCATTATCACTAAAAAGTGTAGACAATGAAAATGTTGGCAAAATTTTAGTGTTTATTAAACATTATCTTGGTTCAGAAATTTTATCTATGTTTATTTCAAATTGGGTTAAGGGTGACCCTGAAAGAGCCGTATTGGTTAAACAAATACGACAAAATGACGAAAGTTTAACATGTTAAGGAGTATAATATGGATAATAATTTAAAGTTAAAATTAAATAAAATTTTATCAAATAATAAATCATGGTCAATTATTATAGAAGGTTTAGATGCAAAACTAATAAAAGATGCAGTAATAATTAAAGCCGATATAAATTCTCAAGATTTGGGAATAAGAATTGATAGTAATGGTTATATATATCCTAAATTTATAAGTGAATTAGAAAATAGTAAAACTAAAATTTTAATTATAGATGAATTAGATGAAATTTCAAAAGAAGAACAAGAAAAATTTTATGGACTAATTAAATATAAAGGTATAAATGGCTATAAATTTCCAAAAGAAACACAAATAATTATTACGACTAAAACTAATGGATTAAATAAAATTTCACAAGATATATTAAATTTAACTTTAAATTTTAAATTGGAGTAATAAATGGAAAATACACAAGAAATGAATGAGTATATAAAAAAAATAAAGTGTGGAGTTTTGAGTAAATTTCCACTTTTAGGTGCTGTCGTTTCTAATATGAAATTTATCTCAAGTGATGTTAATACTGCTCAAACAGATGGTAATAACATTTATTTTAACAAAAAATTTATGGATAGTTTAACTTATAAAGAAAACTTAGCAGTTTTTGCTCATGAAATTATGCATGTTGCCTTTGACCACATTTTAAGGAGCAAAGACAAAGATATGTATACTTGGAATATTGCAACAGATGCCGTTATTAATCAAATGTTAAAAGCCGAAGATTTGCCACTGCCTAAAGGGTGTGTAGACATGTTAGATGCTAAAAATAAATCTGCAGAAGAAATGTATACAAAACTAAGTCAAGAAAAAGAATCTAAACAAAACAATAGAAATAACGATAATAATGAAGATGATAACTCTAGCAGTGGTGGGTTTGATTCTCACACTAACTGGGGAGATATTGTTAAAAAAGTTGAGCGTAGTAAAGGCGGGCAGGGGAATATAGAAAATTCCAAAATTTTAGAAAAGAATTTTACAAAAACTAATGATGAATTAAAAAAAGATATTTCGAGCGAATTTAATAATAATCTAAAAAAACAAAATGAAGATAAAGATAATTATAGCAGTGAAAGATATTTATCTCAAATGGAAAATGTAACAAAACCTGCCGTTTCGTGGAAAAAACTATTAAAAAAAGAATTAGATATTGAAGAAGATAGGTGGAGTTATCGAAGAGCAGACGAAAACAATTATTATTCAGCAAGAATAGAATCTCAGGATGTTTTAGATAAGCCGATTATTGAAGTTATTTTAGATGTCAGTGGTTCTATTGACGAAAATTTACTACGAGCATTTTTAATTGAATTAACTCATTTAATAAAAGATGCAGAGTTAAAAGTAGGAACTTTTGCCAACGATTTTAATGGTTGGAATAAGGTTAAAACTAAAAAAGATATAAAAAATTTAGATTTAGACTATTATGGTGGCACAAATTATGACTGTGCAGTTAGGGCTTTTTCTAAAGGTAAAAAAGTTAATAAAATTATTTTCACAGATGGTTATGAAGGTTATATGCCAAGTGATGATTTAAAAGAAGAAAAAATTTTGTGGGTTGTTTTTAAAAATAAAAATTTTATGCCATGTTGTGGAAAAGTTGTTTATGTAGATAAAGATAAAATAATGAGGGAAGATAACTCTAAATAAAAAACTCAAAATTTCTTTTGAGTTTTTTTAATCTAATCTAATCTAATCTAATCTAATCTAATCTAATAATATTTGCTTTAGGATGCTCTCGTTTAATTTTATTTAAGTTTTGATTAGGATATTCAAAGAATGCGCTATTTTTATTTTCGGCATAATTTTTTTGTAATTTTCTTAAACATTCATCATAAGAATGGCAAAAACTTTCTTTGCAAAAACTTAATCCTGGAATATCACCCTCATAAAATAAACCGCCTTTTTCAATATAGGCATAAACACCAGTTGTTTCATAGTCATCATAGTTATTGCTTCTTCGCTTTCTATTTAAACCGAAGTTGCTATTTTCAAAGAAACTTGAATAATTATCAGAATTATCGCCTTCATAAACATCATTTAGCGAATCTTCGTATTCTGCTGTTAATTTATTAATATTTACATCAAGAAAACCAATTGAAGCATTAACACCCTTTTTAATTAATTTTTTTGTATATCTATCATTTAGTAATTCTTCTTCGGTAAGGGGAGAATAATCGCCAAAATTTTCATCTAAAAGCATTCGTGCTTCTTCTTTACATTCATTTATATTTTCATAACTTTCAGTATCAATGCAATCTGGGTAATACATTGAATATTCGCCATCATCTTCAAAAACAACAACAGGTATACCTTGTCTATTTCTTTCTTTCTCTACTTTAACAGTTTCGTTTACAACTTTTGCTCCACAATAAGGACAATATTTCTCGTTTGTTAAACCTGCACCACAACTATTACATTTCATAAAAACAACTTCCTTTTATTAATATATTTAAATATTAACATATATAAAATAATTAAGCAAATAAAATATTACTTTTATTATTTTTTAATTAATTTATAAAACTTTTATAATGTAAATACTATTATAAAGTTTATAAAATTTGGATACCAACTTTGATACCAAAAATTTTCCCAAATTTTGACTTTGTAAGAAATTACAAAAATTAAATAAAAAACTTGCAACCCCTTTATTTATAAGGGTTGCAAGCAAATTCAACTGGTGCCGAAGGCGGGACTTGAACCCGCATGATATTGCTATCAACGGATTTTGAGTCCGTCGCGTCTGCCATTCCACCACTTCGGCATATATTTTATTATAATATATTTTTAAATTTTTTTCAAGTTAAATTTATGATTTTTTTGTTTTTTGAAAATTTTTTTGAAAAAGTGTAAATATCATCTTGATTTTTTGCTTTTTTAATTAATTTGATAATATGTTTGTTAGTTATTGCATTTTTTTGTCATTTATAATATAATTATTTTATGAAAAAAATATTTAACATTATTTTATCACTTGCAACTATTGCTTATTTTGTTTTTTATATTTGGTCTTTAATTAACGGAACTCCACCTATGGCGGAATTTGGTAAGTTTTTAATGAGTTATGGGGGGATAATTTTACTTGGGTTATTTGCCTTTAACAACTTGCTTGCAAAAGCGATGAGTATATTTTTAATTTTATTAGTTTTCGTTATTATTGTTCTAATTATTTTATTTGTAAATCCTAGTTTAATAACTGGTTTATTTAGTTAATGGTTTAAATTAGTAGAAAATTTTTCCAAAATAGGTTATAATATCTATATGGAAAATTTTTTTATTATAGATGGTAATAGTTTAATTAATAGAGCATTTTATGCTTTGCCTTTACTTACTAATTCTCAAGGAGAATATTCAAATGCAGTATATGGTTTTTGTAATATTTTAGCAAAGTTAATAACCGAAAATAAAGTTGATAATTTGATTGTTACTTTTGATTTAAAGGCAAAAACATTTAGGCATGAACTTTATGCGGACTATAAAGGCACGAGAAAGGGTATGCCAGATGAACTGGCTAAACAAATGCCAATATTAAAAAATATGCTTAAACTAATGGATATTAAAATTTTAGAAAAAGAAGGTTTTGAAGCAGATGATTTAATTGGCACACTATCTAAAAGGTTTAATACAAAAAATTATATAATTACGGGAGATAGAGATAGTTTACAATTAATTTCGGAGAATACTGAAGTTTGGCTTACAAAAAAAGGCATAAGCGAAATTGAAAAAATTAACGAAGTAGTTTTAAAAGAAAAATATGGTTTAAAACCCTGTCAAATTGTCGATTTAAAGGCCTTAATGGGTGATAGTTCCGACAATATTCCTGGAGTTAAGGGAATAGGTGAAAAAACAGCGATTAGTCTTTTAAACACTTATGATAATGTTGAAAACTTATATGAAAATATAGAGAATATTAAAGGAAAATTACAAGAAAAATTAGTTCAAGGGAAAGATATATGTTATTTATCTAAAATTTTAGCAACGATAAAAACTGATGTTGATATAAATTTAAGTTTAAATGAAACAAAATTTAAATTCCCTTTTGACTTGAGTGTTATAGATTTTTTTAAACATTATGAATTTAAGAGTTTATTAAACAAACCAGAATTATTTGAGAGTGCCATTGAAGTTGAAGAAAAATATAGTTCTAATAAGAAATTTGTAACAAATAGTGTAGAGTTAAATAATTTAATAAAAGACATACAAAAAACAAAAGAATTTTCTATAGTTTTTGATGAAGATATACACGTTTCAAATAGTAAATATGAAGAATACATTATAACTATAAAGAAAAATTTATTAGATATTAACGGTTTTGATTATATTAGTGCATTAAATAGTTTGAAAATAATTTTAGAAGATGAAAGCATTAAAAAAATTGTTTTTGATGAAAAAAATATTTTACATTTTTTGAAAGAATATAACATTAATATTTTAGGTGAGTGTTTTGATGTTTTACTTGCTGATTATTTAACAAAAGGCGGGAGAAAACATAATAAAAATATTCAAGAATTGTGTGAAGAATATAACTATGAAGATGATAGCAAGGCAAGTTGTTTGTTTTTATCTAAAAAATCTTTAACCGATAAAATTGAAAAATATGATATGAATTTTTTATTTAATGATATTGAACAACCTTTAATTAAAGTTTTATTTAAAATGGAAGAATGTGGTTTTAAATTAGATGAGAAAGCCCTGCTTGAATTAAATGAAAATTATAATCGGCAACTAAACGATTTGACTGAGGAAATATTTTCTTTAGCAGGAGAGAAATTCAATATTAATTCTCCTAAACAATTAGCAAACATTTTGTTTGAAAAATTGGGATTACCTAACAAACATAAAGGGTCTACAGGAATTGAAGTTTTAGAAAAACTTTACAATAGCCATCCAATAATAGAAAAAATAATAAGATATAGAAAGATTTATAAATTAAATAGCACTTATGTAGAAAGTTATTTAGAGAAAATGGATAAAACAACTCACTTAGTCCACACATTGTTTAATCAAACCTTAACAAACACTGGGAGACTTTCTTCTGTTGAACCTAACTTACAAAATATTCCTATAAGAGATGAAGAAGGTAAGGGACTAAGAAAAATTTTTATATCGCGTTTTAACAATGGTAAACTTATAAGTGCCGATTATTCTCAAATAGAATTACGACTTCTTGCTCATTTTTCTCAAGATGAAAAATTAATCAATTCTTTTTTAAGTGGCAACGATATTCATACAAAAACGGCAAGTGAGATATTTAATGTTCCACTAGAATATGTTGATAGCGAAATGCGTAGAAAAGCAAAAGCGGTTAACTTTGGTATTGTTTATGGAATTAGCGATTATGGTTTAAGTCAGTCAATTCATTCTACAAGAAGTGATGCAAAAATTTTTATAGAAAAATATTTTGAAACTTACCCTAAAGTAAAACAATATTTAGAAGAATCTATAGAGTTTGCAAAAACAAATGGATTTGTTAAAACTTTATATAATCGTAGAAGAATGATTGATGAATTGAATTCTAATAACTATAATCTTAAACAATTTGGCGAAAGAGTGGCACTAAATATGCCCCTTCAAGGAACGGCTAGTGATATAATTAAACTCGCTATGATTAATGTAAATAACGAAATTGAAAAGCGTAATTTAAAAAGTAAACTAATACTTCAAATTCATGATGAATTGATAGTTGACTGTGATGAAAATGAAACAGAAATTATCAAAGAAATTTTAAAAGATGAAATGGAAAATGTGGTTAAACTTAATGTGCCACTAATAGTAAATATAAGTGAAGGTGATAACCTTTTTGAAGCAAAATAATTAAATTATATTTATGCATAAATACTTATAAACATACAAAAATAAATAATTAAATAATTGCATAAAATAAATTATGAGTTTTAAAAAAATGAGTTTGATTATTTTAATAGTTCTAATTATTTTGCTTTTGCCAATTTTATATTTTTTTACAATTTATAAAACCGAGTATAAAAGTTATATAAATCAAACATTAAAAACAATTAATGTTAATAATTCTAATTTGAATGTTATTTTAGTGCTATCCGTTATAAAAACTGAAAGTAATTTTAATAAAAATGCTAAAAGTAATAGTGATGCTTATGGACTTATGCAGTTGCAACTAGCAACCGCAAAAGAAGTGGCAGAAAAAATGGATATGGAAATTACTTTAAATGATTTGTTTAATGCTGAAATTAATATTAAATTAGGCATTAATTACTTAAATTATTTGTTTACTATTTTTGATGATAAACAATTGGTTTTAATGAGTTACAATGCTGGTTTAAATAATGTAAAAAGTTGGATAGAAAACAACGAACTAAAACTTAAAAACGGAATTTATGAAACACCTTTTAAAGAAACTACGAATTATTTAAAAAGAGTTTTACACACAGAAAAAGTTTATAAATTAATGGGGATAAAATGAAATTATTAAAGAATGCAAAAATTATAGATTTTGAAAACAATAAATTTAAAGATGTAAATATTTTAATAGATGATAAAAAAATTATTAAAATATATGAAAAATTAGAAAATTTTAATAAAATTAATGAAATTGATGTTATCGATTGCAATAATAATATTATTTTATATGGTTTTATAAATAGTCAAAGTTATTTAATAAAAAATTTTTACTATAAAAATTTTAAAGAAACAAACTTAGAAGATTTTGAAGATAATTATTTAAAATTTTTGCGTAAATTAACTCCTGAAGAAAAATATTATATTTATAAATATCAAATATTAAATGCAATTAAAAATGGTGTTACAACAATTTGCGATAATGATTTATATAATTTATCATTAAAAAAAGCAGTGGTAGAAACAGGAATTAATGCGGTTTACAAAATAGGCTTTAATGGTAGTCAAGATATAGTAGAAGAGAACCTAATAGAAAAGTTAGAAAGGCAAAACGAAAACTATATTTTTAGTTTAAATAATGTTTTATTTAATAATGAAAATAATTTTAATAATTTAATTAAATTATCACGAAAATATAATAAACCACTATTTATTAATGGTAGTGAAAATTTAAATAGAGCAGGAGAAATTTTTAGTGAATTTAATTTAAACAATATTTCCATGCTTGAAAAATTTGGATTCTTAGATAGTGATAATATTATAAATAATAGTAATGTTTTAGATAAAGATGAATATGAAATTTTAAATGAATATAACTCTAAATTAATTTTTTCACCTAGTTTAAATTTAAACCTAGGTTATAAAAATGCGAATATTTATGCATTAAATAGACAAAATTTAATAGGTTTATCTTCATTTAATAATGACTATTTTTTAGAATTGTTTTTAGCACGAAATTTAGAAAAAGATGGTTATAATTCTATGCAAGTTTTTAGTGATAAAACTTTGATTAATTTTTCTAGTTTAAACAATGCAAAAGTTTTAAATTTAAAAGATGTTGGGGAAATCAAAGTTGGGCATTATGCTAATTTAATATTAATTAACAATAACAATATTTTAAGTGTAAATTCGTTAATTAAAAATTTAGATAACCGTGATATAAAATCGGTGTTAATTAATGGGGAGTTAGTTTTTAATAACTCGCATTTTGTAGAGAACAAAGATTATAATAAATTAGAAAATTTATGTAATTTAATTGTTAAAAAATATTTATAAAAAAACTCACCAAATGGTGAGTTAATTTTTTAATTATAAACTTTTGTTTAATAAAAGAGCAAGTCTTGCTTTTTTTCTATCTGCGTTATTTTTATCAATAATACCTTTACTGCAAGCACTGTCGATAACTGAAACTACATTAGAGTATTCTGCTTTTGCTTTTTCAACATCGCTAGCACATAAAGCACGGAATTTTTTAATATATGTTGCTAGTTCACTTTTTTGAACTCTGTTATTTTCTTGTTTAGTTTTATTAACGCTTACTCTTTTTATTGCTGATTTAATGTTTGGCATAATTTACCCCTTTTTTCTAATTTTTATAAAACTTTATATAATATATCATAATAAAAATAAAAAATCAAGAATTTTTTGGTTTTTTTAAAAATTTTTTGTGAATAATTTTAAAATGGAAAATTTTTCTGATTTATTATTTGAGATTTCGCAAAATATAAAGAGTAAACATCAAGAAGGATATAAAAAACAAACATTTTTAGGAAAATATGATTTATTTAAAACCCACATTGAAATTTTAAACGAAAAAGGTAGTAAATATTTTAATAGAGATATAGGTAGTTATACTTCTATTTATACCGATAAATTAACCCCTTATGATACTGATATAAGAAATTATTGTATAGAAGTTTTAAGTGAAATTATAAAAGACTATATTTTTAAAATAAATAAAAAAGCTGAAACCTTTTTAATTGTGGGTATTGGTAATAAAAACTATGTTAGTGATAGTATTGGGCCGTTAGTTACAAATCAAATTATTATAACAAGGCACGCAAAACTAAATAATCCTAATATTTTAGATAAAAGGTTAAAAACTGTTTGTGCTTTAACTCCTAGTGTTTTAGGGCAAACGGGCATTGAAACCTATGATATTGTAAAAGGTGTTGTAGAAAATGTTAATCCCGATGTTGTTATATTAATAGATAGTATATTATCTAAAAGTTATAATTATATAGGAAAGTGTTTTCAAGTTAGTAATAATGGACTTATTCCGGGGAGCGGGGTAGAAAATGCACGAAAAATTTTAGATGAAAATTCCTTAAAAGTGCCAGTTATTTCAATTGGTGTTCCGCTGGTTATTTCAGCAAATAATTTGGTTAGCGATTATATTGATAATAATATAGAAGAACTAAATAACTTAATAGTAACTAATAAAGAAATTGATGTTTTAGTTAAAAATTCGGCTCAAATAGTGGCAACAAGCATAAATATGGCTATTCATAACAAAATGAGTTTTAATGAGATTTTAGACTATATGAGTTAATTAACTTTTTATGCGATAAGTGTCAACGACACTTTTATAGAAACGAGCCCAAACATGAAAGTGGCAATGCCACCCCAGACCCCTAAAACTCTTATTAATAATCGTTAAATTTATTTTAATTTTATTGTTAAATAGAAAGTTTCATCCAACAAAAGCACCATTGCACAAAAAATTTTGAAATTTTAAAAAAACTTTGCAAAAACGCTTGACAAGAAAAGTCAAAAAATGCGAATATTTTTAATAGATATTGAAAGACTAATCTTACTACTACAAATAAACAGAAACGAAAATCCCTTGGTTAACCGAATCCCTTGGTTAACCGAATCTAGAAAGGTAAAATATACACTTTTTTAAATAAACTGGTTAACTTAGGTTAATCGGTTTTTTTGTTTCAAAATTTAAAAAGGAGAGCAAATGAAACAAAAAATTAAAAAAGTAAGTAATACCATGATGGCACTTATTATAACATTTAGTTTAATATTAGTGTCTTTAATAGGTTTAACAATGGCATGGTTTACCGATAAAAAGAATTATTCATCAAATTTAGATTTTGGTGATGTAAGTATTTTAGTTGATGACACTACAACTGAAGATAAAACTAGTGATAGTTTAATATTTTCAATTTATCGTAGTGGCACAAAATTAGATGCTGGCAAAAAAGTAATGCCAGGAGATGAATTAAGAGCAACCTTAAGAATAACAAATAAAGCCGAAGATTGTTATTATTTAGTAACATTAAATAGTGATAACGATATTTTAGGCGATTCATTCAATTCCAACTATTATGTAAGTAATTCTACACTTTATGCTGTAAGGAACTTAGCAGGTGATATATATTATACTTTAATTGATGAAAGTAATTTACAAGTATTTAGTGTTGATGGAAATAATAATGAAACCTTAGTGGAAGATGGCGAAATTGTAGGACAATTAACAAATACAGATAGTCATACTCTTAATATTTCACAAAAAATCAGTGAAGATTTAACAAAAGAACAATTAAATGAATTATCAATTACAAGCATTAAAGTTAATTGTAATGTTTATGCTATTCAACAAGCAAATATTAGCAAAATTGATGCATATAAACAATTAACTAAAATGAGACAAAACGATGTTAAAACAGAAAAACAATTATTATCAGGCGAACAATTAATAAAAGATAATAATTTTGCTATTTCTAAATTAACAACTTGTTATGATGCTAGTATAAAATATTTTGGCTATCAAAACTATCAAATGTTTGAAGGAAAAACTATTACAAGAATAGATATTCCTGTAAAAAGTGTTAGTGCTATTGATGAAAATCAAACTTTTACTATAAGAAAAATAAATAGTCTTAATGCGGAAGTTATTGAAACTTATACTTTAAAAGTTCCTTATAGCCAAATAGAAGGCTTAGAAGCAGGCAGTATTAACAAATTTATAAGGTTTGAAAACTTATCAATTTCAGTTGGAATTAACGAAACTTTATATTTTGGAAAAAGCGATACCGATACTGTAATTTTTGGTTATGGTGCTATTGGCGAAAATTCGGAGTATTACATTGCAGTAAGTACGTACGGAATACTTATTCCAAATAGTTTAAGAAAATATAGTTTTTGTTTACCTTTTAACATTTATTATGTAAGTAATTTAGAAAACGATAATACAAGTTCATTTGCAGGTAAATATGTATCTATTTTAGGAGATAGTATTAGCACATATACGGGTTATATCAATAAACAAAATTCAACAACATCGGGTAATGGTGGATTTTATGGTAGTGATAAATTATCAAGTGTAAACGACACTTATTGGATGCAAGTAATAAATAGTTTAAATATGAAATTTTGTGTTAATAACTCTTGGAGTGGAACAACAATGAGTGGACTAGGCACTTATGATAATAATGGGGCAAATGGGGGATATAATAGAGCAAATCAACTTCATGATGACACAACTAGTGATAACCCAAACAATGAAGTTATTAACCCAGATGTTATATTGTTAAACATGGGCATTAACGATTGTGCTTTAGGTTTAACTTGTGGTTCACTTACTAGTGGCGATTTTACTACAATTCAAAGTAAAGTAGATGCTGGAAGTTTTACTGCAACAAGTTTTGCTGAAGCATATGTTGCTGGTGTATATAAAATGACAAAAGCATATCCTAACGCAAAAATTTATTGTTTAAATATACCTTATAGAAATGCTAAAACAGATACAAACTTAAATGATTACAATAAAGTAATTTCTCAAGTTGTTAATTATTATACGAATGCTCATCTAGTAGATATTCATTCTAGCACTAAACTATACGGAACTAGTTACGAACAATACACAGTTGCAAATGCATCTAGTGCGCACGACAATATTCATCCAAATGCAATTGGTATGGACATTATAAGTGATTTAATAATTAAAGAAATGTTAAAATATGGTGCTTAAAAGTAGTAGGAAATTTTCCTACTATTTTTTATTAACTTGTTAATAATTATTGTGAATAAAAATAATTAAATTTTTTTGAAAAAGTTTTGAAAAACTGTTGACAAAGGTAAATAATTGGAGTAGAATATTAACAAAGGTCAAAGAAAGTCAAACCTTTTAAAAGGAGTTAAATTATGCAAAATTTAAGCGATATTATAGAACAGTTTATTTTAGATAATATTGGTAATGATGATAGTTTAAATTTAAGTAGAAATGAACTCGCAAACTTTTTTAATGTAGCACCTAGTCAAATAAATTATGTTTTATCTACTAGGTTTACTTTAGATAGGGGATTTCAAACCGAAAGTAAACGAGGCGGTGGTGGTTATATAGTTGTTAAAAAACTAAATTTAACTAACGACTATTTAACAAACATTATTAAAAACTTAAATCCTAACTTAGATTATTCTACTGCTTGTTTTATTCTAGAAAACTTATATAAGAATAATTTAATTACTTTAAATGAGTTAGACTTAATAAAAACGACAATAAACGCAAAAAGTCTTTCTTCACCTTTTAAAATTGAAAATAGTTTGAGATATAATATTTTCAAGAACATTTTAATTAATTTACAAAATAGGGGGAAATAATTATGAAATGTGATAAATGTAAAACAAATGAGGCAAACTTTCATAAAGTTAGTAATATAAATGGCAAAGTAAGTGAAGTTCATCTTTGCAGTGATTGTGCTAAAAAAAGCACTGAATTTGATTTTGATAAGGAATTTGATAAATTAAACTTTGGTGCAAAAAGTTTTTTTGATAATATAATGAGTGATTTTAAAACAAGTTTTAGTTACTTTACTAATCCTATGCTAGAAAACTTTTTAAATTTTGATGATTTTGATAGTTTTGGTGATAGTCTATTTAATAGTAGAGTTTTACCAGAAACAAAACAATTAGAAAAAGTAGAAAAACAAGATAAAAAACAACCTATCAAATTAAGCGAAGATGAAAAGAAAAAACTAGAAATTCAAAAACTAGATTTACAACTTAAAAAAGCCGTTGTAGAAGAACGATATGAAGATGCTGTAAAATTAAGAGATAAATTAAGAGAATTAAAAAAATAAGTTTTTAATTCTTTGAAAATGAGAAAATAGATTATTCTTTTGTTTTTTTTTGATTACGAATTGCATTTTATTTGGTTGTTCGTAAACTCACAAAATCATAAAATTCAACCAAAGTCTGCGAGCAAAAGAATAATTGCGAGCAAAATTTAACTTTTGATTAAATAAAAATTATAAAATTAAAGGAGGAAAAAGTTATGTATTATAATATTAACGCAACCGAAGGAGTAAACGAAGTATTAAAAAATGCTTCAAGTTTAGCAAAAAAATATAATTCTGGCGAAATTGCAACCGAACATTTACTATATGGTTTATGTAAATTTACCGATAGTAAAAGTAGTAAAGTTTTAAGCGAAAATGGTGTTACTAGTGATAAACTAGAAGTTTTAATTGCTCAAAACGGAGAAACAATTTTTGGTGCTGATAGTGTAGATTTAACTCCAACCGCAAAACAAGTTTTTAGAGTTGCTAGTGAAGTTGCTGTAGAGTTAAATCATAGTTTTGTAGGAACTGAGCATTTATTCTTAGCAATATTACTAAGTGATGGTGTTGCTGTAAACTTATTACAAGAAGTTTTTGGCTGTAATATTGAAAAAATGCGAGAAAGTGTTTTGAACATTTTAAAAGGCGATACTAAAACCGAAAATAATGTTGAAAGTGCTTCAACACTTCCTCAAAACTTGCTTGAAATGGGCACAGATTTAACCTTAAAAGCAAAAGAGGGTAAAATTGATGCCATAATAGGTAGAGATGAAGAAATAGAAAGAGTAATTGAAATTCTATGCCGTAAAACTAAAAACAACCCAGTTTTAATAGGTGAAGCAGGTGTTGGTAAAAGTGCAATTGTAGAAGGGTTAGCACAAAGAATTGTAAAAGGTAATGTTCCTGAAGAATTACAAAACAAAACCATTTTTTCACTAGAACTTGGTGGATTAATGGCTGGCACAAAATATCGTGGAGCATTAGAAGAAAAATTAAAAGAAGTTATTGAAACCATAACTAAAAATAAAAACATAATAACTTTTATTGATGAAATTCATACATTAAGTCAAGCAGGTAGCGAAAAAGGCGAAGTTAGTCCTAGTGATATGTTAAAACCATATTTAGCAAGGGGCGAACTACAAACTATTGGTGCTACAACTACTGAAGAATATCGTAAATTTATTGAAAAAGATAAAGCCTTAGAACGTAGATTTCAACCAGTTATAGTTAATCCACCATCAGTAGAAGATACAATTTTAATTTTAAAAGGAATTAGAGATAGTTTTGAAGCCTTCCATAAAGTAAAAATTACTGATAGTGCAATTGAAGCCGCTTGTAAGTTAAGTGATAGATATATTACTGATAGAAATTTACCAGATAAAGCAATCGATTTAATTGATGAAGCAAGTAGTAAAGCAAAAGTAAATAACTCAATAGTTCCACCAGAAGTAACACAAAAAGAAAAAGAACTTCAAAGTTTAGAAAATAGTAAAAAAGAAGCCTTACTTCAAGAGAACTTTGAAAAAGCCGCAAAATTAAGAGATGATATTAAAAAATTACAAGATGAAATAAATAACTTTAAAAAATCTAATAACGATGGTAAAGACTATAAAGAAATTACCGAAGATGATATTAGCGAAGTTGTTTCTAAATGGACTAAAATACCAGTTTCTAAATTAAATATGCAAGAAAAAGATAAGTTATTAAACTTAGAAAACATATTACATGAAAGAATTGTTGGTCAAAACGAAGCCGTAGAAAGTGTTTGCAAAGCAATAAGAAGAGCAAGAGTAGGACTAAAAGATAGCAAGCGTCCTATTGGTAGTTTTATATTCTTAGGACCTACTGGTGTAGGTAAAACCGAACTTTGTAAAGCCTTAGCAGAAGCAATGTTTGATAGTGAAAATTCTATTATTAGATTAGATATGAGCGAATATATGGAATCTCATGCAGTAAGTAAATTAATTGGTTCGCCTCCAGGATATGTTGGCTATGAAGAAGGTGGACAATTAACCGAAGCCGTTAGAAGAAAACCATACAGCGTTGTTTTATTTGATGAAATAGAAAAAGCACATCCCGATGTATTTAATATTTTACTTCAAATATTAGAAGACGGAAGACTTACTGATAGTCATGGTAAAACAGTTTCATTCCAAAACACTATAATTATTTTAACAAGTAACTGTGGTGTAGACGAATTAACTAATATGAAAAAACAATTAGGATTTAATTCTAATAGTGAAGATATTAGTGAAGAAAAAGAAAACGAAATTTTAATGGATGCTTTAAAACGCAAATTTAAACCAGAATTTTTAAATCGTATTGATGTTATAACTGTATTTCATAGATTAACTAAACAAGATATAGCACAAATAGCAAGCATTATGATTAATAATCTAAATAAAAGATTAAAAGAAAGAAATCTAGAGATTAAATTAACCGAAAATGCAATTAATTATTTAATAGACAACGGAACAAATGCTGTTTATGGTGCAAGACCACTAAGAAGATTAATTGAACAAAAAATTGAAGATAGAATAGCCGAAGATATGCTTGCAGGTAAAATTGTAGAAGGTAATTCTATAATTGTAGATTTTAATGATGGTGAATTAAAATTTAATTATGTAAATAATTAATATGATTAACTTAAATTATAAAATAATCTATTAGTAAAATAAAATAATAAGTTTAATTAAACAACAAAAAAACCACCTTAATGGTGGTTTTTTTAGACTAAAAAGATATTAAATAGCATAAACTAAAATATGTTTTTAGGTTTTGTTTTCGCTCTACTTTCTGCAATATTTTTAAGTTTATATATCGTTCCTAAAAAATTTAGCAAGTTAGAGCCATGTGTTTACAATTTGTTTATAGGAATAGGTTATTTTATAACATCAATTATTTTTGTTATAATTCTAGTTTTAACAAATAATTTTCATGAAAAAATTTTTTCAGTATATGCCTTATATAGCGTATTAGATGGAATACTTTGGGTACTAGCATCAATATGTTTTTTAAAATGTATAGATACTTTAGGAATTACTAGAGCAAGCACTTTTAAAAACTTACAAGGCCCAATCTCCGCAATATTATTTTTATTTATTTTAAGTGAATATAAAAGTTTAAATGTTGGCTTTATATTTATAGCACTAATTTTAATATTTATAAGTCAAATTTTATTTAATTTTAATAGTAATAGTGAGCAAAAACTAAGTGTAAAAGGTATGATTTATGGAATACTAGCAAGTATATTTTTTAGTTTTAATGCATTAGTTAGAAAAGTTTGTGCTTTACAAAATTTAGTTTATATTGGTCAGGTTTATGCAAGTTTAACAATAGTTATTTTAAGTTTTATTATTTTGCTATTTAAAAATAAAATAAATAAAAAAGTTTTTACTGATAAACAAAATAAGTATGGTTATTTAAGTGGAATTTTTTACTTTTTTGCCTCAATGTTTATGGTGCTATCTTATAGTTATATTAGTGGAACAATTACAAGCACGATAACAAAATTAAGTGGTCTTATTACTATTTTTATTGGCATTGTATTTTTTAAAGAAATTGATTTTAAAAAACATTATGTTAGAATATTATTAGGTTCATTATCAATAATTCTTGCCGTTGCAATTTTGTTTTTTGCTTAAAAAATCGTTTTAGTTAAATTTTATAAAACAAATAAAAAATTATGAAAAATTGTAAAAGTTGTGTATAATGATATTGTTAGGAGAGCGATATGAATTATACTAGTTTTGAAAAAAGAGAAATTGTAAAAAATGATTATGATGCAATTGCTGAAGTATATGCTAAAAGTTATAGCAAAATAGACGATTACAAAACATATATAGACAAATTTATTTTAAGTTTATCGGGTAAAAATGTTTTAGATGTTGGTTGCGGAGTGGGTAAAATAACTAACTATCTAACTCAAAGTGGATTAAATACAATAGGCATAGATTTTTCACAAGAATTACTAAAGTTAGCAAAAAATACTTTTCCAAGTTGTAAGTTCGTTCTTGCTGATATTTGTGATTATAAACAAAATGAGTTGGTTGACGGAATAATAACAAAAGATGCATTGTTTCATTTACCTGATGAAAATTTAATTCAAGTTTTGCAAAAGTTTAAAAACTTATTAAATATAAACGGAAAACTATGTATAATTATGGATATGCCAAAAGAAGCAGGGGAGCATATCTTTGTTGAAGAATTAAACGATAAATATCAAATTTATTATAATTATATAACCCCTGAAAAATTACATGAATTACTTATAAAAATAGGATTTAAAATAGAAGATATAAAAATTATAAAAAATAACGATAATGCTTCAAGTTATGCAACTGGTTTAATGGTGTTTCAAGTTAGTAAGTAGTATCAAAAGAAATCAAAAAGATACTTCAATTTTTTTGAAGTATCTTTTTTTAATCATAAAGTTTGTTACATTTAGTTATTTGATTTTGTTTGCAATAGTGTTATCTACAACTTTATTATATTCAACTCTTGTAGTAAGTTCGCCAGCACCTTCTAGCATATCTAGTAATCTATTATAACTAGTTTCTGTCATAACTGGGGTAGAACACCAAGCATCAATATTTTTATAACTTATTATGCTTGCTTTAATACTCTTATCAGTAGATGTTGCAAAACTTGGTTTTAAACTTTTTACAACTTCATCAATATCACTATTCATAATAAAGTCATATGCTTTTTTAATTGCTTTTAAAAAGTTTTCTAGCTTTTCTTCGTTGTTTTTAATATAGTTTTGATTAGCCATAAAGCAAGTGAAAGGAATTTCGCCACTTTCTTGACCAACTGATGCTACAATATAACCTTTATTTTCTCTAACAAGTTCGCTTGCAGTAGGTTCAAAAACTGTAACATAGTCAGCAGTTCCACCAGTAAAAGCACCAACAGTCATGTTAAAAGCAACACTTAAATCAAAGTTTAAATCTGTTTCAATATTTAAACCATTTTTTTCTATTGCATATTGTAAACTCATGGCAGGTGAGCCACCTTTTCTACCAGCAATAACATGTTTATTTTTTAAGTTTTCCCATTTGAAATCTGGTTCGTTAACCTTACCAACTAAGAAACTACCATCTCTTTTTGTTAATTGACCAAAAATCATAGGTGCATTTTGTTTTCCACCAGCATTAACATAAACCCCAGTTTCAGGGCCAAGTAAAGCGACATCGGCACTACCACTTAAAAGAGCAGTCATGCTGTTATCCGAACCGCCACCATTAGTTAACTCAATTTCATAGCCATATTCTTTAAAATAACCATTATTTATTGCAACATACATAGGGGCATAAAATATTGAGTGTGTTACTTCGTTAATTCTTATTACATTTTTGTTTTTACAGCCAAAAAACATTATTCCCGAAAAGGCTATAAAAAAAGAGAGTAAAACTAAAGTAATTTTTTTCATCTTTTCCTCCTTACTCTAATATTTTATTAAAATTTCAAAAAAAATGTTAAAAAGTTGTGTTTTATGTATTGTTGTGTTAATATATTATCATGAAGAAAAATTTAACTATTCCAAACTTATTATCGTTACTTAGAATAATTTTAGTTCCATTTTTTTTAGTTTTTTATTTAAACAAGACTTTTTATTATGAAGGGTTTCCTTTATATGCTGTTCTTGTATTTTTGCTTGCCTTTACTTTAGATGTTTTAGATGGTTTAATTGCAAGAAAAACAAATACAATAACTAACCTTGGTAAAGTTTTAGACCCCTTAGCCGATAAAATTTTAAGATTAAGCATTATATTTGGTTTTATGTTAAATAATGTATTACCACTTTATATGTTTATTATATTATTAACCTTTGATTTAATATCTATTGTGGTAGGTGCTGTTTTATATAAAAATAAAATTGTTGTAAAAGCAAATATTGTTGGAAAAATAACAACGGTTATTATGTCCCTTTCATTATTTTCGTGCTTTTTTCATAATGCTATTAAGCCATATGATTTAATTGCAGTTATGACATCAATTCTTCTTGTATTTTTTACACTTGTGCAATATTTTATAAAATACTACAAAATTTATAGCAAAATTCAAAAATAGGGTATTGACACTTTGTTATTTATGAGTTATAATAACTAAAAATTTATAACTAGGAGCGAATATGTTTTATTTATTAAATGCTACAGTAGGGTTATTAGATACTTTATTAAAAGTTGAATTTTTAACATCAATTATTTTAGGAGCACTTGGTTTTGCAATAATATGTCTTGCTAAAAGAATTACAAAAACAGTAAGAAAAACAAATGTTATTCCAGATGATGATAAATTATATATAGTTTTAAAAGTTGTTGGTTTAATTTTTGTTGTAATTGCATTTGTTGTATTATTATTTTCAAGTTTAAACGGTTAATATAAGGGAGTATAAAACTCCCTTTTTATTTGACAAAATTAATTATATTTAGTATACTTGCATAAAAGTTATAATAATATATGGAGTTGTTATGGTAAAAAAAATCAGTCGAATATTTTGTCTATGTTTTTCATTTTTAATAATGATAAATCTTTTTGGTTGCCAAAAAAGTTACATATCATTTAGTGGAAATGAACCTTCATTTTACCAAGGAGAGACTATAGACTACAGGAATTTTAGTATTGATTATCATAAAGATGATAAAACTATATTAAAAATCTATTTTAATGAAGATAATATTAAAATAGAAAATTTTGACACTTCGTTAATAGGTGCTAGACAAGCAAAAGTTGTTTATACTAATAATGGTAAAAAATTTGTTACCCAATTTAACTATATAGTTAAAGCAAATGAAGTAGAGAGTATAAGCGGAGTAACGGGTCTTGTAACAGAATATTATATAGGAGATGAAATAATCCTTAATAATGCAATCATTACATATGTGAAAAGTAATGGAATAGTTAATACTACGCAATTAACAAAATCTATGATTACAGGTTTTGACACTACAACAGTTGGTAATAAAACTATGAAAATAACATATAGTCGAAAAGAATATTTGTTAAATTATGAAGTAAAAGCAATAGAAGTAGAGAGTATAAGTGGAGTAACTGGAATTGCTACAGAATATTATGAGAATGATGAAATAAAACTTACAGATGCAAAAGTTAATTATATCAATAATAACGGGACAACGGGAAGTGATGATGTTACTCTTGATATGATTACAAGTTTTGATACTACAACAATTGGTAATAAAACTATGAAAATAACATATAGTGGAAAAGAATATATGTTAAATTATGAAGTAAAAGCAATAGAAATAGAGAGTATAAGTGGAGTAACTGGAATTGCCACAGAATATTATGAGAATGATGAAATAAAACTTACTGATGCAAAACTTTATTATGTGAATAATAACGGGACAACTGGAAGTATTGATGTTACTTTAGACATGATAAGTAATTTTAATACAAAAATGACAGGAACGCAAGATGAAGAAAGGGAAATGACTTTAAGTTACAGTAATAAACAATTTGTGTTGACTTATAAAGTTATTTCTTATTATGCGACTTTAAGTTTTGATTCGGTTAGCAATAGTGTTGTAGAAAAAGAATTGCCAACTTTTAATAATAAAAAAATTTTAAAATCTTCTGCTTTTGAAGGTGTTGAATTAAATAGCAATTATTTTATAATTAATGGCTATTATACATTAATTGATGGTCAAAGAAATACACTCAATATTGGCGACTTTTTAGTAAAAGATACAAAAGTATATGTAGAACTAAGTTTTATTAATACTTATAATATGTTTGGAGTTGGTTCATATGATAAGCCATATTTAATTTATAATGAATTTCAATTAAAAAATTTAGAAGAAAAAGTTAATGAAATAGATTCGCAGATTTCTTTTGATGGTAAAATTTTTAATCAAATGGCGGATATAGATTTATCAACATATTCTAGTTGGAGACCAATTGGAGATTATACTATAGGTAAGGTATTTAAAGGTAGATTTAATGGTGATGGGTATAAAATTAGTAATATGACAATTAATACATCAGAGAATTTGGCTTGTGTTGGCTTGTTTGGTTATGTTACTAATACATTAGAAAATATTAATTTGGTAAATGTTAATATTTTAAATGTGGGTTGTTCATCAAAATATGCATACAATAATAATTGTTATATCGGAACTATTGCGGGTTATATAAATAGTTCTGCTATTTGTAATAGTTCAGTATCTGGAAAAATCGAAACTGATGGACATGGTGAAGCATTTATAGTTGGGTCTATTGTTGGTGATGGTTATATTACAAATTGCTTAAGTAATTGTTCAATAAATATTACGATTGCAGGACAAAAAGCCTATATAAATGGTTTAACTAATGGTAAGGCTATTAATAGTGTATATAAAGCAAATATTAATGTTCTGCAAATAGAGATTATTGATTATACATATATATTTGGAATTGCTAGAATGGGTGAAAATTGTTATAGTTTAGGTAATATTTATTATGAATGCACTGTTGATGATTTATCGAATGTTGAAAAAATATATTGCTGTGCTTTAACAGTAAACTTTAAAAATTCTTTTTATTATGGAAGTGTTTTTAGTAAACTTTTGAATGATGAAAACGAAGTTTTTCAACAGCGAGTAAATTATATTTTGAATAATGGTGCTACGGGGGAAAACTTATATTTATGTCAAGAAAAAATTTATCAAGTTAGGGCAGGCTACACACAAGCAGGTTTTGATGCAAGCAACTATGAAAAACATAACATAAAAGCATTAACAAATGAACAAATTTTGACTGGGAAAACTTATTTCGTTGGGTTTGAAAGTTATGTTGATGCTGAGACATTGTCTACGAATTCAAATTGTGTTTGGATTTTTAGAGCAGGCAATTTACCAAAATTATATTGGGAAAAAGACATTTAATTAAAGTAAGCAGTTTTGCTTACTTTTTTCGTTTAAGACAAGCAAAATTCGACAAAATCTATCATATATATACTCGTAAGGAGTTTAATATGGTAGTTGAATCTTTTGTAAACTTTTTAAATCGAGTGATGTGTTTTACATCGTTCGTTCAAAAAAGTAGTGGATTTCCAAATCCGCTCACTAGTGAAGAAGAACTTGAATGTATAAAAAAATTTAAAAATGAGGGCGATTTAGAAGCAAAAAATCGTTTAATTTATCATAATTTAAGATTAGTAGCACATATTGTTAAAAAATATTCTCAAGCAGGCGAAGCCGATGATTTAATAAGCGTTGGGACTATTGGACTAATAAAGGCAATTAATACTTATGAATTAAATAAAGGCACACAACTTTCTACATATTCTGCTAGATGCATAGAAAACGAAATATTAATGCTTATAAGGTTAAATAAAAAGCATAATGGAGTTTATTCATTAGAAGAAAGTTTAGGGCAAGATAAAGACGGAAACGATGTTACTCTTGAAGATGTTATTGGAACAGATATTGATGAACTTGCAAACATGGTAGAAAATAAAGTTTTAAGTGAAAAGTTGATAAAAATATTAAAAGATAATTTGTCGGAAAGAGAGTTTAAAATTATATGTATGCGGTATGGTCTTAACAATACTCCTGCTTTAACTCAACTTGAAGTTGCTAAAAAATTGGGTATAAGTAGAAGTTATATTTCTCGAATAGAAACAAAAGCATTAAAAGATATTAAAGATAAACTAAAAGATATAACATTTTAAAAAAGAGCCTAACTATAAGTTAGGTTTTTTGTTGATTTTTTCTAAATTCTTGACAATATTTTTTATTTAATATATAATAAATAAATGGTAGATGGCACTTTAATTTTAAGGAAAAACGCAAAAGATGAAGAAATTAAAGCATATAATATTTTAAAAGATATTTTGTTTAAAAATGATATTGCAATAATTGGCGATAACATTTCTAAAAATCTTCCTGATATTTATACCAAAGATTTTGATATTGGTGTTGAAGTTACAAGTTGCGAGCATTTGTCTCAGTTTTTGTTAGATACTTTTAGTAAAAAGCATAAAAAGAAAGGCAAAAATGTTAATGAAATAATAGAACTTTATGAAAACTTATCATTAAAAGAAAAAAATCTTTTATTTTTAAATGAATTTGAAAAGATTTTAGAAAAAAAGATTAAAAAAATAGATGTTTATAAACATTGTAAAAGTTTAAATTTAATTATTATTTCTAATTTAGAAACTAAAAATTATGTTAATAGAGAAAGTTTAGCCGAAATTTACCAAAAATTAGTTTTAAAATATAATAAAAAATATGATAATTTATTTTTGTTTTACAATAACACATTATATGTTAGCATTAACTATAATTTTGTAAAATTAAAAAAAATAAATACAATAAGCGAAGAAAAATAGGAGAGAATATGGCACTAAGGAAATTAGTTTATAGTGATGAACCATTAATAAGAAAAACAAGCAAAGTAGTTACCGAATTTAACGAACAGTTAGACATTTTACTTGAAGACATGAAAGAAACTATGCGTCATAACGACGGAGTGGGGCTAGCGAGTGTTCAAGTGGGAGTATTAAAACGAGTTATAGTAGTAGAAGCTTGCGGTCAATATTTAGAATTAATAAATCCTAAAATTTTATCACAAGAAGGCACTCAAACAGGAACAGAAGGTTGTTTAAGTGTTAAAAATATTACAGGGGAAGTTGAAAGACCTTATAAAATAACTGTTAATGCTCAAAATAGATATGGCGATAATATGGTTTTAACAGTAGAAGGGCTACTTGCAACCGTTATTTGTCATGAAGTTGACCATTTAGATGGAATACTATTTATAGATAAAATGATAAAGAAAAATTAATTTGATTAAAAATGCTAGCACTTTTGCTAGCATTTATTGTATACTTTTATAAAAATAAATTAAAGTGAGAGCAAAATGAATATAGTATTTTTAGGAACTCCAGACTTTTCTGGTAAGGTTTTATCAAGTTTAATTAATTCTAAACACAAAGTTGTAGCAGTGGTAACGCAAGAAGATAAAAAGGTTGGAAGAAAACAGATTTTAACCGAAAGTCCAGTTAAAGTTATTGCTAAACAAAACGATATTAAAGTTTTACAGTTTCATAAAATAAGATTAGAAGGTTACGATGAACTTAAAAAGTTAAATGCTGATATTTTTATTACTTGTGCATATGGTCAAATTATTAGCCAAGAAATTTTAGATATTTCAAAATATGGAACAATAAATATTCACTTTTCACTTCTTCCTAAATATAGGGGGGCAAGTCCAGTTCAATGGACATTAATTAATGGCGAAAAATTTGCTGGTGTTACTATTATGAGAACTGATGCTGGAATTGATACTGGCGATATTATAAGTCAAATACCTTTAGAAATACAAAGCGAAGATAATAGTGAAACCTTGTTAAATAAACTAGCAATTGTTAGCGTAAAACCACTTTTAGAAGTGCTTGATAGTTTTGAAAATAGTAAAGTTAAGTTTATAAAACAAGGTAAAGATTTTACTTATTTTCCAATGTTAAAAAAAGAAGATGGATTGATAGATTTTAACAAAACTAGCACAGAAATAATAAATTTAGTTAAAGGGTTATATATTTGGCCAAATGCTTATTTTTATTTAAATAATAAAATGGTAAAAATTTTTAAGGCGGAAAATGTAGAGTTTAATTCGGGCGTAAATATAGGAGAAATAGCGAATGCTGATAAAAAGGGACTTATTGTTAAATGCGGTGGAAACACATATTTAAGCATAAAAGAACTTCAAATAGAAGGCGGTAAAAGATTATGCTTTAATGATTTTTTAAATGGCAACAAATTAAATATAGGAACAAAATTAAATGGAAACAATATTAAATTATAGTTTAAATGAAATTGAAAAAATAATTATAGGTCAAAATGAACCTAAATTTAGAGCACTTCAACTTTATCAAGGTTTATATTTAGGAAAAAGTTTTAACGAAATCACAACAATAAGTAAAAATTTAAAGCAGTATTTACAAAATAATTATATAAGTCAACCACTATCAATTTTAGATACTAAAATTTCTAAAGACGGAACTGTTAAATTCGTGTTTAAATTAACCGATAACAATATTATAGAAAGTGTTTTAATGCAATATGAATACGGTTACACACTTTGTGTTTCAACTCAAATTGGTTGTAATATGCACTGCAAGTTTTGTGCTAGCGGACTTAGCGGAAAAGTTAGAGATTTAACAAGTGGCGAAATTTTAGCCGAAGTAATACTTGCAAATAAATTTTTAGATGGTAAACTTGGCGAAAAACGAAAAATCACTAACATAGTTTTAATGGGAAGTGGAGAACCACTAGAAAACTATGATAATGTTACTAAATTTTTAAGATTAGTTACATTTGAAAAAGGGTTTAACATAAGTGAAAGAAACATATCGCTTTCTACTTGTGGAATAGTTGATAATATTTACAAACTAGCGGATGATGGGTTTAAAGTAACATTAACTATTAGTTTGCACGCAATTAAAGACGAAGTTCGAAAAGAAATTATGCCTATAGCAAAACGATATACAGTTAAAGAAATTTTAAATGCTTGCGAATATTACTATAACAAAACAAATAGAAGAATAGTTTTTGAATACACATTAATTAAAGATGTAAATGACTCTATGAACGAACCTTATGCAATTAAAAGTATAATGAAACGATATAAAATGCAATATCATTTTAATGTTATATGTTTAAATGAAAATGACGGAATAAGTGGACTAAAAACTACGGGGCGAGATTATGCTAGAAAATTTACTAATATGCTAGAAAAAAATGGAGTATCTGCAAGTTTAAGAAGAACACTTGGAGAAGATATTGAAGGTGCTTGCGGAATGCTTAGAAAAAAATATCTAAAAACAGAAGAGTAAGATAAAATTTTCACTTTGTGAAAGTTAAATTTGCTTTAGTAAGCAAGTTAACAATAGGTTATATTTTTGCTCTTTCGACATGAATTACATTTTGTTAAGTTGTTCGCATGCTCACAAAAGCACAAAATTGTAATTATGTCTGCGAGCAAAAGGAAAATAAAAAGTGAAAAATTACACGATAAAATATATTATATATAAAAATTGATATAGAAATAACAGCATATAAAATAAAAAAAGATACGCCCGCAACTTTTCACATTGTGAAAAATTTAACGTTTTGCTTGCAAAACATTTAACTTGTGCAACGGCACAAATTTAACTTGCAACAGCCAATTTAACTATTTTTTAACTTTTTTAAAAAAATAACTAAAATTGCTTGACAAAAAATGCCAAAAAATGCGACTATTTTTAATAGTAAAAAACCAAAATCAATTATCACACAAGGCGAGAGA